>CAZPAE010000436.1:0-3213 GCA_964584455.1 uncultured Thioalkalispiraceae bacterium | reverse complement strand
TAGATAGCAAACTATTTGCTTTTTTTAATCACAAAATTGCATTTTCTGTTTGAGCGAACTTTAGCGCCCGTATACAGGCTATATTCCATACGGACAGGCTTTTTACCCTGAGGTTTTGTTTCGACAATGACTTTATTACTTTGCACATCAACCAACCGTACATTTTCTCTTGCGAAATAGTCACCAACCTTAATACGTTGAATGCCATCACCCTGCGGTAGTTGTACCATGACGGACTTTTTACCTTCTTTAGAAACCAAGCTCCCCATAAAACTGAGTTCATCAATAGAACATTGAGACTGTTGTTGCTTAGTGAGCTTTCGTTTCGCGACTGCCTTACTAGGATTCATGAGCATTAACCTGTCAGCTTTGGGGAGCAATTTAGCTAAATTGGTACCACGTTGTTCATCTAATTCAAGATAACAACGCTGACGGGCAAGCGATGACTCAACCCACATTTTGACAGAACCGATATCTTTTATATTTATTGTTCCGTTATGTACCTTGCCGTCTTTGTTAAGCACAACAGATTTGGTGCTTTTCATAGTCGGGCTTTTTATGGTGAAGCCAGTAATTTTTCCTTCATAAGAGCTAGCAATACCTATTCGTCTTTTTTTCCCCTTAGTGCTTACAATATCAATTTTGGGTTGCACCGTACTGCGTTGCCAAACCTGCTCCAACCTGGCTGTTACACCCGTTTCTTTCAGTGACTTTTCTCCTTTTGATCTTTTCACAAAACCACACGTCGCATTTTTAATGGGATAATTATTTGACCCCCAACACAAGCCTGCGCCGACAGTTTGTATCCGACCTCTATTAAGCTTTAGTTTTCCTGAAGCCTTGTGTTGAAATACCCCCATAACAATATACTTCTCAAGCTGCTTAATCTGTTTATTGGTTAAATAATAATTCACCACAGTATCGTGCAATGATATTAAATCAAACTTAACCTTCCCATATTTTTTTGTCCAAACAAAACTATCGGCAATACTATTATTTTGTAGTGTGATTTTCTCATTACCACATTCAAACGACTTAATCTTCCCGCCTAAAAGTTTTGCCCCACCATCAGCCCATAAGCCACTGACGCCCTGCATTTTACAATTCAAAACAACTAGGTTGCGTTCATTGGCTTGTGTTGTATTTGCCAGCAATAGCATGAAAGATATTAGCAGAAGAATTTTTATATGCATCATTTAGTGTGTCTCCTTTGAGTTATATTTTGAGACAACTACGGGTAATATACACCCGCGTTAATATACTAGTTATATGTGCTATGCTTTCCTCGCGACAATAGCCATATCTGGAGACTCCGAAGAAAAAGCTGTGCCCGCTACATCAGCGTAAAATTCCACAACTTCAAACCCATTGTCCTCAAACTCTGTCCGTAATGAATCCTGACTGAAATATTGTAGCCAGTTATACACCACACGGGTTCTTTTGTTTTCGATGATAGTGTATTTATCCAAGGTAACCTTTTCTTTTTCATACTTGAAGGTATTGAGGAACCCATAATAATCATCCGGCGACCAAAACTGATCCAGTTGATTATATTCGTATACTGCAACCTCATCTCTAGCATTGAATGCATTCACCGAATGTACATCTAACAGTACAGTCCCACCTGGCTTTAGAAACTGGTAAAATTTGGTAAGCAATGTTTTTCGTTGCGCATAACTCAATGCACAAAAATCGCAAAAAATCATTGTAATCATATCGAAGCTTTTTTCAGTCTCAAACTCTAGATAGTTTTGCTGAACATAGTTAACTGTTAACCCTTTTTGAGCGGCCACATCTCTTGCGTATTCGATAGACCTTCTCGAAAAATCGATGCCGGTCACATCCGCCTTATGTTCTGCAAATAAAGAGGTATACAATCCTGGCCCACAACCAAAATCTGCTATGCTCGTATTCGCACCTACTCCGAAATGCGACACTATCCATTTGGCAGAACGAGCAATAAAGTCTTTATTTCGAGAAGAAAGATCAACAGCTTCGTTTAAATGATATTCCAGCATCTTCTTTGATGTATGTTCATCCGTCCATAAATCTGCTGCGGTATAAAATTCAAAAGGTTTTGGACGTGCATTTATTGCTTCTAATTCATCAAACATCGATATTTCCTTATCTATTACTCAATACCATTATGGTATATGCTACACAACACAATCTATTTCTGTCTCCACCAGCCATTCTGGATCAATAAATCCCTTTACTTCGACAAACGTACACGCAGGTTGTAGTTTTGAAAATATTTCACCATGGGCTTTTGCAGCAGCTTCCCAGTCATGCACATCTTTTAACATAATGCGGGTTCTAATAATGCCATCGAATGTACCACCTAGCTCTTCTATTGCTTTGATGGATATTTCAAGGCAGCGCTTTGTTTGCCGATAGGCATCACCTTGATACACCGTGTGCCCTCCATCATCCAATGGCGCAGTACCAGATACACATATCATCGATCCCACTCGACAGGCCCGAGAAAAACCGATGGATTTTTCGAAGGGAGAACCAGAACGTGATATTTTTCTCATCGGCTTAACTATACTTTTTGGTCTAAAACATCTTAATATGGTGCAGTCACTTGTTGGAATTGCATATCATTAAAATCATACAATAGCTGGGCATCATTTAGCTTAGAGCCGGTATTAATTGAACATGCATGCAAACACCCATTCGTGGACCAAACCAGTCGCTTGTCATCCCAATCTGCCCATTCCCAACCAGGGCATTCTATCACTTCGCCACTGCGACTTATTAATATATGCTCATCCCAGTAGCAGCCTTTTCCTTTCGGTGCACCTACTTGCGCATGTGCTATTTTTCTGAGCACCCAGCCCTTCGGTAACGGCTTTTCAAAAATAGCCATATCGTTCGACTTGCCTGGGTTTTCTATGTTTTTAAGCTCCCAACCATCTCTTTGTAACCGAACATAATAAACACTAGGACATTCTCCACCATAGTATTCATTGGGCTGATAAGTCGTATTACGCTTTATTTCATTAACTTGCTGTGAAACCTCATGGCCATAACCATCATTTAACCAATATGTGTGGTTATCAAGAAATAAACCACCCCCATTCCAGCAATCGCCCTTGGGAAATAATGCTATCGCTTTCATCCATGGGCTTCTAGATATCGCAGTCCAAGATCCTTTGGTTTCAGACGCCCATTTCCCATTCATGGCAAAATAAATCAAGTAGCGACCAT
>CAZPAE010000435.1:0-3214 GCA_964584455.1 uncultured Thioalkalispiraceae bacterium | reverse complement strand
GCGCCAGCAGCATTGCACCGAGAGTCTTACGCGCAGGGCCTGCCTCAAATCAATCAAGAAGTATTTCGCCGCAATGTTACCTCATTTGTTAATTTGGCAAAAAATAACAATGTTAAAGTGGTGTTAGGTACCCAAGCGCTAGAAACCAGTGAAGAATATTTTCGACGCCATATGGAATATAAACCCTATAATCGATTAGCAGTTTATCCATTGCATGAGGAATTTGTTGAGCATCACCGTCTCTTTAACAACATACTGCAAGAGGTGGCTGAGGCGAATCAAGTATTATTGGTAGATAATGATAAAGCGCTTGCAGGCAAAACCGAGTATTTTGTTGATTTTGTCCATTACTCGGTCGATGGTGTTAATAAACTCGCTGAAAGCTATGCTAGTGAGCTAATGGCAGCGGATTATCTTACCCCCTAGTAAATCATGCAATGGACCATCATTTGTCGGTAAATTTTACAGTTATCATCGTGAGATAGGGGATCTTTTTGTTTAAGGTTGGCCCCTGGTGAAACGGCGAGATAACAGCATTAATGATGGCCATTCGCATGGCCGATATAAGCTCGGATTCTATATAATACCGGCCGTTGAAGAACCGAATCCTTAAGGAGTGTAGACGACAATGAATATCTTAGGCATTTCTGCCTATTACCATGATAGTGCGGCTGCGTTAGTGCAGTCTGGTAATATTATTGCTGCCGCCCAAGAGGAGCGTTTTTCGCGCAAAAAGCATGATGCGCGTTTTCCTCAACATGCGATTAATTATTGTCTAGCCGAAGCCGGTATCAAGTTAACAGATATCGATTATTTGGTTTTTTATGACAAACCATTGATTAAGTTTGAGCGCCTACTGGAAACCTATTTAGCTTATGCACCGAAGGGGTTTCGTTCATTCATTGCGGCGATGCCAATTTGGTTGAAAGAAAAGCTATTTTTAAAGACAACCTTACGTCGCGAGCTAGCCGCATTAGGTCAGTGTCAGGAAGAAAACCTACCACCACTGATGTTCTCAGAACATCACCAATCCCATGCCGCTTCGGCTTTTTACCCATCACCTTATGAACGTGCCAGTGTCATGTGCTTAGATGGTGTCGGGGAGTGGGCTACCACCTCAGTGTGGTTAGGTGAAGGTAACCAATTAACTGCAAAATGGGAAATTGATTTCCCGCATTCGCTCGGTTTACTGTATTCCGCGTTTACTTATTACACCGGTTTTAAAGTGAACTCGGGAGAATATAAATTAATGGGCTTGGCACCGTATGGTGAACCCACTTATGTTGATTTAATTTATGACAATCTATTAGATTTAAAAGACGATGGCACGTTCCGGTTAAACATGAGTTATTTTAACTATGCAACCGGTCTGACCATGACCAATCGAAAGTTTGATGAATTATTCGGTGCGCCACGCCGCACGCCAGAGACGGAAATTTCCCAGCGTGAAATGGATATTGCCCGCTCTATTCAGGTTGTCACAGAAGACGTGGTTTTAAAACTGGCCAAGACAGTACAAAAAGAGCATAACACCGATTATCTATGTATGGCCGGTGGGGTGGCACTGAACTGTGTAGCGAATGGACGTATCTTACGCGAAGGACCATTTAAAGATGTTTGGATCCAACCTGCTGCGGGTGATACTGGTGGTGCACTGGGTGCAGCATTAGCCATCTGGTATGAGTATGTGCAAGGCGAGCGTCAGGTTAATGGTAGCGACAGTATGCGCGGTTCTTATTTGGGAACCCGTTATACCACAGAGCAAATCAAACAGTATTTAGATTCGGTGGATGCAAAGTATACGGCATATGATAGTGACCAAGCCTTTAATACCGAATTAGCAACAGTATTAAAAAATGAAAATGTAGTTGGTTGGTTTCAAGGTCGGATGGAATTTGGTCCACGTGCTTTAGGTGGGCGTTCTATTATTGGTGATCCGCGTAGTCCGAAAATGCAGTCAGTGATGAACTTGAAGATTAAATATCGTGAGTCATTCCGACCTTTTGCACCGGCAGTATTAGCGCATAAGGCCCCAGATTATTTTGAAATCGATAAGGCACATCGTAGCCCTTATATGCTGATTGTGGCGCCAGTGAAAGAAGAACGTCGTGTTACCATGACCGATGATCAAAAGAGTCTATTTGGTATCGAAAAGCTTAATGTGCCACGTTCGGATTTACCGGCGATTACCCATGTGGATTACTCGGCGCGGGTTCAAACAGTCCATGAAGAAACCAACCCACGGTTTTATCACTTATTAAATGAATTTGATAAATTAACCGACTGTCCGGTATTAGTGAATACGTCATTTAACGTACGCGGTGAACCAATTGTTGAAAGCCCTGAAGATGCTTATCGTTGTTTTATGCGTACCGAAATGGATTATCTTGTATTAGAAAATGTGATTCTTGCTAAAAAAGATCAAACACCATGGGAAAAAGATGACTCATGGATGAATGAATTTGAGTTGGATTGATAGTATGAAACATGAAATAAAGCCCCTGAGCGCATCCGAATTACGTAAATTTGGTTTTATAATGGCTGCCGTTATCGGTGTCTTGTTTGGTTTGTTGTTGCCTTGGTTATTCGGAGCAAATTTACCTTTGTGGCCTTGGTATATTGCCGCGGGGTTTGTGGTACCGGCGATTATTGTACCCAATGTGCTCGGACCAGTTTATAAACTATGGATGCGTTTTGGTTTAGTATTAGGCTGGATCAATACGCGAATCATTCTAGGTATTTTGTTTTATATTATGTTCACTCCCGTGAGTCTTTTTTTTATGATTGTGCGTAGAGATGCTATGCGACGTAAATATGATAATGCTCTACAGAGTTATCGAGTCGAAAGTCATTCTCGTGGCAAAGAACAAATGGAGAAACCATATTAATGCTCGAGCTACTCAAAGATTTATGGGGCTTTCTTAAAGTCAGAAAAAAATTCTGGTTAGCACCCATTATCCTGATTTTATTATTATTAGGCGCGTTGTTGGTGTTATCACAGGGCTCTGCTGTTGCACCTTTTATCTATACACTTTTCTAATATATTTCAAAGGCCGGTACGTATTGTACCGGCCATTTCAACTGGCAATATAAGCACAGCTATAACAGTGTTGCTCTGTTAAGTGGTATTTTACCGTTAAGTCATCGGTGTCAATGGACAGCTTTATTTGAGCGGTTTGTCGGCTCAAGTCGGGCAGGATGTTGCAGTCTTTAA
>CAZPAE010000434.1:0-3217 GCA_964584455.1 uncultured Thioalkalispiraceae bacterium | reverse complement strand
ATGCGTCACCAATATCGGCAATTTCTTTGGTTTTCCATTCGCCGGGCTTATCTTTATCTTCATAGATGATGTGCATCTTAGACGTTAAAGCGGTAGTGGTAATACACCAGTTGTTATGTGGCTGCCAAGCACAGCGTAGCTCTAAAGGTGCGCCGGGTACATCGAGGATGCGCTTTGGTTTTTTGGTATGTAGATCCCAAATAACAACCGTATTACCAAACCGCTTCATGGCTTCTTTATCGTTTAACATTTTGCCGAAGTCCATCATGTAGTTAGACCAGCCAGTAAACGAAGAGGTTAGCATCATGTTTCTACGCGGTAATACGCGCACATCATAGTTATAACCATCGGCATATTTACCCGTTTTCTTTGCACCACGTAGGTTTTGATCGGTGGGTACCCAATGCGTAGCAATGTAATCGCCTTCATTGGTGTACTCCACTAATGCAGAACGTCCACCGTGATCTTTATTGTTGGATAAAGCGGTGACCATCATACGGCCTGGTAATGCATACGTGGTGTGTGGACCCACAGCACCACCGCTTTTTTCCACAAAGTCGGTAATTACGCGGTGTAGTCGTGGCTTGGCAGGATCACTGGCCACGTCGAACAAGAAAATCTTGTTAGTATCTAAGCCACCGGCCCATAGGTATTTACGATCGTCAGTAAAACCAGAGTGGTGAGCTTCATTACGCCCCCCAACTGAAAGGCTATGTACCACTTTACCGTAGCGCTTTGATTTGGGGTTCACATCAACGGTGACCAGCTTGTCTTGTCCGTCACCGAGCCCCGGAATACCTAGCGTCCAGATATACACAAAGTCCTCTTGGCCGGTGATTTTGGCCATATAGGGCGACATGCAGGTTTCGTCGGCGTGGGTGATAGTGCTAAGGCCAGCTAGGCCCATGATGAGTGAAATGGCAGTACTTATCGTTATCTTTTTTATGAGATGTAGTCTCATTATGGTTCTCCTCCTATAATTCTGCTATAGTTCAAAAATAGAATGAATGTTCATATTTGTCAACATTTTTACTCCAGCCATGTATACTTGGGCTGCAACCAACATTTTTAGGGAGAAAGAATGCCTTACTTAACCAAAGAGGCGGATAAGCCGGAATCTGTGGATTGTCGTATCCTCACAGCAGCACTCGAATTGTTTGTTGACGAGGGATATCACAATGTTTCGGTGCATGATGTACAGAAGCTTGCCAACGTCAGCATCGGTTCTATCTACAATCATTTTGGAGGTAAAGAAGGGATTGCTAAAGCATTATATTATCATTTACTAAATGAGATTGATGAAATGGTGGATTCGGTGATTGAAGAAGACGCCAGTGCACAAGAACACTGTAATCGCATTATTCAACTGCTATTCGAATATACCGAAACACGACCCAAAATTATCGCCTTTGTGTTTCACCCGAAGCACAAAGAATTTTTACCCGATGAGCCACCTATTTGCAGTGCTATGCCGTTTCAGAAAATACGTGAGGTTGTGCAAAAGGGTATGAACCAAGGCGATATTCGTGAATCTGATTTATGGGTTGCATCGGCCGCTATTTTCGGTGGGGCGATACGCATGATTCAATTACGTTTAGAAGGCATGATTGAGAAACCGCTACCTGAGTATTTTGATGCGCTTATCGATACCGCATGGTCAGGTATGAGCACGGCTAAAAAGCGAACCACACGCCGTAAGAATGCCAAAATCTCTGCCGTGAGTTAATGTAACTCTTGTTTGTAAGTGGTAAGCGCTTCATAAACGATGGGTTTGAGTGTGGGGTCCGGTTGGTTTTCGATATGGGTTAATAAGGCATGACGCATACGCGGTTCCCAAAAGCGTTTTACATGTTGTGCCACACCTTGCAATGCGTGATCACGATCGGGCATGGATTCAAAAAACGTCCCGATCTGGTTTGCCATTTTAATTAACTTTTCAATATTCATAGGCTAATTGCTGCTCTATCATGTGGTTGTTCAACCGTTCTGGATGACTATAGGCCATGAGTCGTTGTTGGCGTACAAAACCAACTAAGGTTACCCCAGTTTGTTGGGCTAACCGAACTGCCAATGCGGTTGGGCCTGATATGGCAGCTAAAAAACTCACTCCCACCGTTGCCGTCTTTAATACCATTTCATAACTGGCACGACTCGTAATTAATATCGCACCGTTGGTAATCGGGGTACGTTGTTGTGCCATGGCACCAATGAGCTTATCTAAGGCATTATGACGGCCTACATCTTCACGCAGTAAATCAATTTGGCCCTGTGCATTTAACCAGGCAGCGGCGTGGGTTGCGCCAGTGTGTTGTTGGATGACTTGTTTTCGCTCCATGTCTTTAAAGGCACGATATAAGGTGCTTGAGGCAAAGTGACTACTGCTTTGCACTGCAGCTGGAATACGATAAACATGTTCTAAGCTTTCTCTACCGCATAGGCCACAACCTGTACGACCGGCTAAATTACGGCGTTGTGTTTTGAGTTTGAAAAACTGGCGTTGTGCAATTTGGAGTTTAACGGTGATGCCTTTGGCATTTCGGCCAATGACAATATCGTAGATTTGTTGTGTATTATCAATAATCCCTTCACTTAAACTAAAACCAGTAGCGAAGTCCTCTAAATCGTTCGGGGTTGCCAGCATCACTGCATGCGAGATGCCGTTATACTCTAAAGCCACTGGGACTTCTTCAGCGATAAAGTCTGTGGAGGCACTTAGTTTATTATTAATACACATGTAAGAACTAAATACGCTAAAAGCGGTATTCGCAGCAGTATCTACATTGATACGATCATCGTCTGAATCAACCATACTAACCTAACTTGGTGATGTCACCGGTTTAGCTACTGTGTCATTAAGTAACTTTAACTGTTGTTGATGGAAGTCATGATAGTGGCGTTGCCACGTTGAGGGTTGACTAACCTTGCTGACTTGAACGGCGGTAACTTTATATTCTGGGCAATTGGTGGCCCAGTCTGAGTTATCAGTGGTAATCACATTGGCACCGGATTCTGGGAAGTGAAACGTGGTATAGACGACACCGGGTTGTACTCGTTCTGTAATGGTGGCACGTAACACGGTTTGACCGGCTCGTGATTCAATCCCGCCCCACCCATCTTGGGTAATGCCACGTTGTTCCGCATCATGGGGATGTATTTCTAATCTATCTTCGTTATGCCAGTGATTGTTATGGGTGCGACGGGTTTGGGCACCCACATT
>CAZPAE010000433.1:0-3217 GCA_964584455.1 uncultured Thioalkalispiraceae bacterium | reverse complement strand
ATGGTTGTAGGAAAATTTTTTGGAGTGTAGATGATGCCAAAAAAGAGTAAAGCAGAGTTATCTAAGAATGCTCAAACTAAACTCAAGGAACGTACTGAAGATTTAATTGACGATGACGATTTGGCTGATGTTGATTTCGATGACAATGGTTTGATCGCTCAAACGCCTTCTAAATCTGATAAGCGAATGATAATACGTCGTCGTTTAGAAGATTACTTAGAGGACCGTCGATTAAAGAAAGAGTTATCGGATGACTATGACTTTTAGGTGATCGAGTGAGACAAAGGTAGGTGGATATGGAAAGTGCTGCCGATACCTTCGTTACTAATAAAGCTCACATTACCTTTGTGTGATTCGACGATATGCTTGACGATAGCCAGGCCAAGGCCGCTGCTGGCAATGGTTTTTCGTGAAGGGTTCTTTGATTGCGCGAATTTAGTAAATATCTGAGATTTAAATGACTCGGGTATACCGGCCCCATTGTCGATCACTGAAATAACACTAAAGTGCTTTTCTTTACTAACTGAAATGGTTACGACATCATGTTCAGGTGAATACTTGATTGCATTCGTAATCAGGTTAGTGATGGCTTGGATAAGTCTTGTTGCGTCAGCATAAGCCATCAACTCTTTTTCTTGGGGCTCAAAAACTAATCCCACATTGAATGACTCAGCATAAGACTGGTTCATATCGATTGCTTTTTGACATAATGCAACAATGTCAGTGTGAGCGAATTGAAATTGCATTTTACCTAGTTCTAGCCGGTAAACATCGAGAATATCATCAACGATACGTCCCATTGTGTCGGTGTTCTCACTACTCAGATCGATGATCCGCTTTAACCTATCTTGAGGAATATCTTGTATACCGTCTTTGAGTAGATTCATGGCACTACTTATGGCAATAATAGGCGAGCGCAATTCATGGCTAAACAGCGATAACATTTCTTTTTGTGTCTGTTGAGCAGTGATCCGTTTTTTCTCAAAGTGAAATAACAGGTAAGTAATGATGGATGAAACGATGATAAATATGAGAATCATTGAGCCATAAGTGGCATAAATTGTGTTATTGAATTCTTGGAACAGCGTATCATGGTGAAGGTCGGCAACATGCCATGCAGTTGTGTTGATTTTTCGTAAGTTAAGAATTTTGCCACGCTCTGCTTTGGTCATGCGATAGTCTTCACGTGACAGGGTATTTCTTGCTCCAGTTTCATTAATCTCGATTAAATATTCACGCTCCTTAATGATAAGTATAAGCTCATGGCCTGGTGGGCTGGCTGCAGTAAGACGACGGGCAATGCTATCTGGTTTGAAGCTAACAAAAAATATGCCATTGTTTGTTGCTGTTTTCCATGGTGCCATAATATCGTAATGATAAACATAGGGGTTGGGGTGAACACGTGTTTTATACGCCTTATTCACAGCGAGTTCGCGTATATCTGCAAGGCACACTGGACCTATTGTTAGGTCAAAGTCATCCATATACGGTGTACCTTTGTTATTGGTAACGGTATAAGTAAACATATGGGGGAAGAAGCTACGCAGTCGTTCTTCAAAAAAGGCATGTAGTCGATGGTTCTCCGGTGTATTGGTTAGCTCATTAATTTTATCTTGGTAGTATTCAGCGAAAATTTTTACTAAACGTTGGTTATTTTGAATGATGTGCTGTACGTCTTCGACGACTAGCTCAATGGCAGCAAGACCAATATCTTTTTGGTGGGCTCGAAACTCATTAATACGTGTATAACCAATCCAGACTAGGATTAAGCAAATAATAACCGGAATCCCAATGGTAAAGGTGACAGCCCAATAGAACATGGGGTTTGATTGAAATTTGTTGATTAGCATTACTCAAGATAGTGGCGATATTCCTTATAAGGGGATATCGGCCTTACCTTGAACAACTTAAGATGGATTCTTAATGTATGCGGGGCCCTTTATCTTCTAGCATCCGCATGGCTTTATGCAGGCTACGTCGCATTCGATTGAATGAGGCGGCGAGTGTGGATAGTTCATCTTTTCCAGATTCGTTGAACTCAGGGGATTGCATTTTGCCCATACTGATTTCATCGGCTTGTGCTGCCATCATAGTGATAGGTTTAATAATAATCCGGTTGAGCATAATATTTAACAGGATCAGCATAGTTAAGAAGATACCGATCATAATACCCATAAAGCGATAAAAAGCGAGGTTGGCATTTTCTTTGGGAACAGACATGGGTACGGTCACAATTTGGGCGCCGACCACTTCATTCATTTTCCAACCAAAACCATTATTGGTGCCATATAGACTTAACATCGTTGCAGGTGCTTGATTGACGCGTCCGTGACAAGTTAAACAACCTTCTTTTTTAATCCGGATTGGGCGTGACAAATAAAGTGAAGGACCGGTTGGAGTGGTGCGTACACCGATGAGTTGGGCTTTTTCCGGGTGATCACGAAACGTGCGAATAATATCGTGTTCCCATTCTATTGCACGGTTGCGGGGATTGGTTGGGTTAATCGTTGCTTCTTTATAAGAATATTCCGGATGGTTGCTGCGCAATTTATCAAAACTTTGTGTGGCCGCATAGGCAGGAACCGATTGTGGCAAGAAAGTATGTGCCATTTGATCTTTTAATAAAGGACGTATTTCACTCACCGTATATCCGCGAATAGCCAAGGCTGCTTCTAACATCATGCCAGCATGTTGGATTACTTCTCGCTTGGCATTATTTTGCAGCATGCCATAGCTAAAATAACCTGAGCCTGCTAAGGCTAATGACATAATACTGATTAAGACAAGGTTAAACTTGGTGGCGATACGCATAATTTAAGCTTCCCTTTAACTTCAATTTTAAGGCTTAGACGATAACACTTTTTCTAAATTCGGTTCTTTCTACTTCTGTCGGTAGCTCTTCGCATAATACATCAATGACTGCATCTAAATCAGCATTATTTTCAACGGTTTGTTTTACAATCATTTTAGCCAGTGGGCCAATATGGCGTGCCAGTTGTTCTTCCAACTTTTCGATAGTAGCGTCATCAATCCTTTTTGATAACGTGGTTTCTTGGCTACTGAATGTGCGAGAGTGAGGGCCTGTTGAGCGTTTCATTTTGCCTGATAGGGAGCTACTGGCTAATACAGAGCGCAGGAATTGTTCACGTTCCGAGGGAAGATCGATATTGTTGGCGAGTAAATGGTAAAGCTCATCAAGGCTGGTTGATTGACTCAT
>CAZPAE010000432.1:0-3223 GCA_964584455.1 uncultured Thioalkalispiraceae bacterium | reverse complement strand
TCTATCCTGGTTCGCTATCCATTCATTGGAAATACGATCATAGGTTTCCGTTAGCGTTTCATAGGGGCCTTCATGTAAAAATACGGCGTAATCACCACCACGAAGTAATTGGATATTAAATTCACCATCGGGGCTAACATTATTAGCCACGGGTATACAGGCATCATAGCGAATTTTATCTTTGTCAGTAATTTCCGGTGAGTCATGGCAAATACCAATCATTTCTGTTTTGTCACTGATTAATTGATGCTGCTCCGCATAAGCATCCATCGCATCCCACGCTTTAGGTGCTGATTGCATGTAGTCTCCTAAACGTCGTATATATAGCACACGGGTTTCTGGTCGCCCGATAATCTTATGTTGCATATTATTCTCCTTAGCACTCACTGAATCAAAACGATATGGCACTAATGCCTCACGACGATGCTGACGGTAAACACTCGGACTTATTTTATAGTGTTGCCTAAATGCTTTACTAAAAGCCGTTAAACTATCGTAACCACTCTCTATCGCAATATCGCTAATGGTCTTACGCTTACTTTGCAATAGTTGGTTTGCCGCTCGTTCAAGCCGAAGTCGTTTTGTATATTGGTTAACAGACTCACCGGTATAAGCGGTGAAGATGCGATGAAAATGATAAGGTGAGATACAAGCAACTTCGGCTAATACATCCAACGATAATCGCTTATCTAAGTTTCGTTGGATATATTGCCACACACTATTAATCTGTTGTTGATAACGTTTTTGTGTTGCTGACTTAGTCATCTCATCTCTCTCGTTCATCTCAATCTTAGATTAGCCGCTGGGCTGGATTAGGGTTATTCCAATCTTGCGGATTTTCAGTGACTCAAGCATCATAGCTCTCCTACCGTCAATTGTGATCGATATGGCCGCCAAGAAGAAAGCAAAAAAGAAACTTGCAAAGAAAAAGGCAACACGTGGCAAACTTGCTCCGAGTAAGAAAAAACGTGGCCTAGCCTCATCGCAAATCGCCTTAGGGCTGGACCACCCGGATTTGGCGCCACTGGTCACCGAAGTCACCGAGGCTGGCGGCGCACCCATTGGTGCTTATGCTGAACCCCTGGCAGGTCAGCCCATTTTACTGGCCTCTATCCCACTGAAGGCGGTGCAACCCACGCCGTTTCAGCGCGATTTATCGCCCACACACACCAAACGTTTGGCACAAAAAATTGATGAAGCCGGCACATTTTTAGATCCATTGATTGTGGTACGAGGTGAGGACGGCAAATTGTGGACACCAAATGGCCGACATCGACTGGCTGCTGCCAAAGTGCTTGGTCTGCAACAAATTACCGCGCTCATTTCACCTGACGAGGCATTGGCTTATCGCATTCTCGCCCTGAATACTGAGAAAGCGCACAACGTCAAAGACCGCAGCTTGGAAGTAATTCGCATGGCCCGCAATCTGGCGCAAACCAAACCGCGAAGCAAAGAAGCCCATTTTGCTGAGCATTTTGAGGCAGCAGAATTTTTAACCCTAGGTATCATCTACGAACAAAACAAACGTTTTGCCGGGGGCGCCTACAGTTCTTTTCTCAAAAAAGTCGACCGTTTTAGCGAGCGCACTTTGCCAGTTAGTTTGCGTCAACGCGAAGATCATGCGGCCCGATTAATGGAGATTGACGCCCAAGTGAAGAAAATCATTGATAAATTACAAAAAAAGGGCTTCAAATCACCTTATTTACGCACTTATGTGGTGGCTCGCATCAATCCTGTGCGCTTTCACCGCGCCAAAAAGGGAGAAACGGCACCCGCTATGCCTATTAAATCTGCTTTGACGCGCATGGCCGCGGCGGCAAAAAAGTTTGACGCTAACTCTGTTAAGCCTGGTGAGCTAGCCATTGTTGCCGCTATGGCCAATGAATAACCCTGCCGTTTACCTGATTTTGATTTGGCGAACTTGCTATATAATCCACCCTACTTATATTTACTGAACCAGCGAAGGAGATAGTTATGGCCGGTGTTTTTATTAATCGTGCTGACTCATTATTTAAAAAAGCGAACGACTCAGGTTACCGCGTTAGTTGGAAATTACGTTATGGTTTCGAATCTGGTCAACTGGACGGAGAAATGACCTACGGCGAAGCAAAGAAAAAAGCAGCCGAGTTAGGTGCCAGCGATCATGACAAAGTCTACTGGGCAGAGATGATCATGGATCCTAAGTTTGAAATGTAATTCATCGTCTGATCATTTTATTATAAAGGGGCAGATTAATGCCCCTTTTGTTTTCCAATAACGTATTTTGAGTTCCAAAAATATTGAAACGGGAAGCATGTGTTACCAATGTGAACTTAAGTTACAAAACCTATTTTGTTTTTTATTTTTAAAAGTATTAGCGCGATCACATTCTCTTACATTTTCTTTTACTCACTCTCGTCTAACTTTACTAATAACAAATACAAACTCTGTAACAAAAAATGATATAACAACCAAGCAAATCATGCGGGTTTGCCCTACACTATGTTCTATTGTTCAAGCTAAGTTATTATTAAACCTACATCAAATTGCATAATACTATTAATAGTATGGATTATATTCGATCTTTAAAATTAGCCGTGTTGGTATTTCTTGCCATGCTGTTTGCTACCCATTCAGCTGTTGCAAACACTACTGCACAACAACACCCCATGTTAGTTTCACCTCATTGGTTAAACAAAAATGGTCAACAAGAGCATGTGTTAATCATTGATACTCGTGCTAACCAACTTTACTTGCAAGGTCATATCCCTGGCGCAATTAATATTCCTGTTGATAATACTTTTGCAAAGAACGATCAAACATATCGTGTTGGTAATTTAAAAGACATAGCAAACTTATTCAGTGAAAACGGTATTAGTCATAATGATCATATAATACTGTATGACAATGGCCAGCTTACCGATGCGGCTCGTTTCTTTTGGGTATTAGAAGTGTATGGCCATCAACATGTCTCACTATTAGATGGTGGCTTACCTGCTTGGCTAAAAACAGATTTCCCAATACAAGTTGAACCGGTCCAGCGTTCAGCAACAAATTATATTCCCACTATCAGCAATAATCGGATCACAACAAAGCTGGCTATGCAATTAGCGATGAAAGCAAAAGATGTCAGTATCATTGATGCAAGAACACCAGAGGAGTACGCTGGTAAAGCTTCCAAAGCGCGTCGTTTTGGCCATATTCCTGAGGCGATCAACATCCCTTGGACTATTAATATTGGTGA
>CAZPAE010000431.1:0-3225 GCA_964584455.1 uncultured Thioalkalispiraceae bacterium | reverse complement strand
ATTACTGGAGCGCAAGAAGTTTGCCCGTAATAAGACATAAAATATCCACATAAGGGGAGCCTGGCTCCCCTTGTCTTTTACCCGCTTCGCCCAAAAACTATAAAATGGTCGCTATATAGCGCCCTATTCCTTATGCCATGTCCCTTTTATCCCCCTTTTGGGTGACATGTGCTCACTTTATAACCCTAGTATAATTAACCCATTAAATCCCTCGGGATTCAAAACAAACAATAAATCTGGCTAAACCTAAACAAAGTAAACTATTAAGAAGGAAGTACAATGAAAAAACTATTATCGATTTTAGCCATGATGCTAGGCATGTATGCCGGCTCCGCGTCGGCCATTCCCATGCTCTATACCTTTGAAGGAACGGTGAATAACAACAGTTATTCAAATGAATTTACACCTGAAGAATTTGGTGTAGTGCTGGGTGAAACCAAAGTCACTTATACCTTCTTGGTTGATTTCGATAGAGCCGTGCGCACCTACACTAACAGAGCTGGCACATGGGAATATTTTTATAGTGATCTTTTATCCGGTGGCATTGTAAATGGTGAACGTACGGAAAGTAATATTGCGTTCAATGTTGAAAGGCCATCATGGTATGACGTTAGTACAATATCCGGGGGTAGTACTGTCAATATTCATACCAGCACATTCTATTCAGATATTTGGCGGGTACAAGACTGGTACGTGGGGCAAACACTTCAGTTTACTGATTCTGGTTACTTTTCGGGTAGAGGCGCATTTTTTCTTAATGGTACTGTAGAGTTAACCAGCATCAGCAACACCACCTCAGTACCTGAACCTTCTAGTGCATTGCTTTTCTTACCGGCCTTTGCGCTGTTATTGGCACGTAAGAAGTTTGCCCATAGTAAGAAATAAAACATCCACATAAGGGGAGCATATCGCTCCCCTTTGCTTTTAAACACCTTTGTTTAAGAAATATAAACAGGCGTAATGTGATGTAGTACCTGTGTTGTCTGTTTAACTTCTATGTCGTTCTGTGTTCCATGTCACACCTTATCCCCCTTTTAGCCGACATAACTTATATCATCATCTCAGTATAATCATTCAACGAAACCTCTTCGTATACAACGACGAAATAAAAATCAATTTAGCTAACGCTAAATAAAACAAACCGTCGAGAAGGAAGTACAATGAAGAAGCTGTTAATGGTTTCGGCTATGATGCTAGGTATATATATGGGGTCTGCATCTGCCGCTCCGATGGTTTATACCTTTAAAGGTACCGTCAATAATCATAGTCGTTATTCCGATACGTTTACACCGGAAGAATTTGGGGTGGTACCAGGTAAAACCAAGGTCACTTATTCCTTTTTGGTTGACTTCGATAGATCCGTTAGCACGCATACTAACGCTACCGGTACATGGAAATATTTTTACAATGATCTTTTATCTGGCGGTATTTTAAATGGGGAGCATCCAGAGAGTAACATTGGATATAACTTTATAAGAACATCATGGTATAACTTTGGCACTCTGTATGGTGGTAGTCATGTCAGTATTATTGCCAGCGAATCGGAACATCCAGATCATTGGCGCGTAAAAGACTGGTACATTGGCCAGGCTTTTCGCTTTATTGATTCGGGTTATTTTTCAGGTAGAGGTGAGTTTTATCTGTTTGGTGAAGTGGAATTAATCAACATAAGCCACGCCACATCGGTACCCGAAAACCTTCATCGGTTTCATTGATCAGCAAAAGAAAACGGCCGGCATACCGGCCTATTTGAGAAGGGCTTGATGAGCAGGCCCTTTTCCCCCCCACTTGCTAATCGTTCTATTACCGCCACCCTCCCCTATATCCCGGTGGCAGCATTTAGCCAGATTATCCTTTAGTGTTGGCTTTATCCTCGGTCGCTTGTAACTGTTGGATACAGTGGCGTAAATCATTGACTGTAGCGTGTACCGAAGCACTTTGCTCACTGAGCCAACGCATATTTAGCCATAAACCATACAGCACATCATCATTGAGCAGCTCCACATCTTTCACTAAGCCTTCAATCAATACATAGAAAAACCGGTTTAACGCATGTAATCGATTCATTTGGTCGCTTAATTCAGTAGCCATGTTCACAAGGTGTTGTGCCGTTGGGGTGGATTGGTATTTCCCCTTAGGCTCGCGTACTTCAGTCACCTCATGCACATGAGGCTGTGGTAGATAATACGAGGCAAATGGATGACGCTGTGCAGTATGAAATGGGATAATCGTAGCAGTTGATAATATCGTAGATGACGATAGCATGACTCACTCCTTGTTAAGTCGTTATGGGAAGTAAAGAACCGTGGTATCCATACCATGCGATACCGCCACCTACTATAACGCCCTCGTCAACACAGTCAAGCCTTCAATCGATTAACTGCTTTAGCACGTTGCGCGCTAGTTTTGTGTGCTTGCTTGTGGCCGATTCGGTATCCAATAAGGCCAAGGTACTGGCCCCATAGACTAAGGATAAAATCGTCCGTGCCGTTTCCTCTGCTGTAAGTTTTAATTGAATGCGTTTTTCTTTCTGCGCGCTTTTTAACAGGCTGGTCATCCCGGCTAAAAAGGTCGATTCGGTTTTTCTCAGAATGGCGGCAACATCCTTATTGCGGGTGCTTTCGGCAAAAATTTCCGTTGCCAAAATATTATCTGCCCGCTGGCAAGAGACCTCGATCATCTCGGCGACCAGGGATAACAAGGCTTTATTGAAGTTTTTTGCGCTACTAAGATAAGCCAGCGCATCATCTAGTTCTTGTTGCTCGTGCGCGACAATGGCGGCAATAATCGCATCTTTGCTATCAAAATACCGATATAGCGCTCCTGGGCTCATTTGTGCCGCAGCACAAATCTCTTTCATTCCCGTGTTATGAAACCCCGACTTTAAAAAGCAACTAATGGCCGCTTCCACTATTTGAGTTTTGCGCTGTTGGGCCAGGGCTTCATTGGGTTTACGCATGATTTACCTTTTTATTTAGCTTGTATAAATAGAATGATCATTCGCCTTTTATCTTGACATGCCCATAGGATCAAGTCAAACTGAGAACGAACGTTCGCTTTTTAAAAGATAGAAGATGATTTCACTGGCCCGTGCCACATTACTCCATGAATGGAAACGCTATTTATCCGCTATTTTCGCGGTAGCGTTCTCCGGCCTGCTGATCCTGGTCCAAATCGGTTTATTGCTGGGCATGTTTGGCACTGTCTCCATCGTGATTGATAAAT
>CAZPAE010000430.1:0-3262 GCA_964584455.1 uncultured Thioalkalispiraceae bacterium | reverse complement strand
CCTTTTAAGAAGAGCTTGTCGCCTTCACGGCGGCATAAACGACAAACAGGTCCGGTATAACGAGCCAAGATTACCTCCAGCTTAAACGCGACGTTTTTTCGGTGGACGACAACCGTTATGCGGTATAGGTGTCACATCCGAGATATTAGTGATACGGAAACCTTTGCCATTTAAAGCACGTACCGCAGATTCGCGGCCTGGTCCCGGGCCTTTAACACAAACTTCAAGATTCTTCATGCCGTACTCTTGTGCTTTCTCACCAGCACGTTCCGCTGCAACCTGTGCGGCGAATGGCGTACTTTTACGTGAACCACGATAACCAGAACCACCTGCTGTTGCCCAGCAAAGTGCATTACCTTGGCGATCCGTGATCGTTACGATAGTGTTATTAAATGAAGCATGAATGTGTGCGATACCATCTGAAATATCGCGCTTCACCTTTTTACGAGTACGAGAACCTTTAGCTGCCATAGAATTAAGTACCTAAATTATTTTTTCACAAGCTTACGCGGACCTTTGCGGGTACGCGCGTTGGTTTTGGTACGCTGGCCGCGTACGGGTAAACCACGACGATGGCGAATACCACGATAGGTACCCAAATCCATCAATCGTTTAATATTCATAGAAACTTCACGGCGGAGATCACCTTCTACCGTATACTTACCAACTTCAACACGAATTTTCTCGAGCGTATCTTCACCCAGCTCTTGGATTTTCGTGGATGTTGCAATACCGACCGCATCACAAATCTGGCGGGCGCGTGTGCGACCGACACCATAAATCGAGGTTAACGCCACCTCGGCATGTTTGTGGTCGGGTATATTAATACCTGCTATACGAGCCATAACTCACTGTTTCCTAACACAAAAAGCGACCGCTACGCAGTCAGCGTAAAACGGGGCATTTTACTGCCCTACTCAACAACTAGCAACCATTAAAAGCTGCCAATTCCAAAAAATTTGTCTAAATGTACCGAAAAATCCCTAAATCGAGATGGCGATTTATTAACCTTGACGTTGCTTATGGCGTGGATCTTTGCAAATCACACGAACAACACCATTACGGCGAATAATTTTGCAATTACGGCAAATTTTCTTAACTGAAGCACGAACTTTCATGCGATATCTCCCAAAAATGCTTGGTGCCTAGCGTAGTAAGCCCGAACCACCATGGCCTTTCAGATTGGCCTTTTTCATCAAACCCTCGTACTGATGGGACATCATATGAGCTTGCACTTGCGCCATAAAATCCATCACCACAACCACAATAATCAATAATGAGGTACCACCAAAATAAAACTGGGCATCCCCATATAAAATCAGGAACTCTGGCAACAAACAGACCGCCGCAATATAAACCGCACCAATCAAGGTTAATCGCCCTAAAATCGTATCAATGTAACGCGCCGTTTGCTCGCCAGGCCGAATCCCTGGAATAAATGCGCCTGAGCGCTTTAAATTGTCCGCCGTTTCTTTCGGGTTAAACATCAACGCCGTATAGAAATAGCAGAAGAAAATAATTAACAGCCCATAGGACAAAATATAAATAGGTTGCCCTGGCGATAACATGGTCGCCACATCCTGTAAGGTTCACCATACACCACCTTCACCACTTTTGCCCAAAAATTGAACAAAGGTTGCCGGGAACAATATCAAGCTCGAGGCAAAAATCGGTGGTATCACACCCGCCATGTTAATTTTCAATGGCAAATGCGACGACTGAGCTGCATATAACTTACGCCCTTGTTGACGCTTGGCATAATTCACTGTGATTCGTCTTTGCGCCCGTTCCATAAAGACCACAAACATGATCACTAGAACCATCATGCCAATCAGTACAAAAACAAACCCATAGGTTTTTGCACCAGAGCCAACTTGCCCTAAGGTATTGGCAATTGCTGCCGGTATCCCTGCCACAATCCCCGCAAAGATAATCATGGAAATACCGTTACCAATACCACGTTCGGTCACTTGCTCGCCCAACCACATGAGGAACATGGTGCCAGTCACCAGCGTCACAATGGTTGAGAAGTAAAACGTAAAATGACTATCCATGGTCACCAGACCACCTTGGTCACCTAACATAAAGCGCGCTACACCAACGGCTTGGAATGTTGCTAACACTAGCGTAAACCAGCGCGTATATTGGGTGATCTTACGGCGTCCAGCCGCACCTTCCTTACTCAGCTGCTCCAATTTAGGGTGTACCTTGGTTAACAGCTGGATGATAATCGATGCCGAAATATACGGCATAATACCTAAGGCGAAAATCGATAGCCGCTCTAACGCACCGCCACCGAACATATTAAATAAGCCTAAAATGGTATTTTGCTGCTGCTCAAATAGCTCAGCAAGCCGAACCGTATCTAATCCCGGAACCGTGATAAAAGAGCCAATTCGGAAAACGATAATCGCACCGAACAGGAAAAACAGCCGTTTACGTAGCTCGGTGAAACGCCCCGCGGCCATCGCATCGGCAAGTGCAGCTTTTGGTGTAGCCACGGGAAATATCCTTTAATCTTCGACTTTACCGCCCGCAGCTTCGATAGCTTCACGAGCGCCCTTGGTGGCTTTGATCCCTTTTAAAGTAACTGCCTTCTCGATCTTGCCAGAGGCCATTACCTTAGCACGTTTAATATTGCGGCTGATCAAATTGGCCGCTTTGAGTGCTTCAATATCAATAGTGTCCACATCAAGACTATTCAACTCGTGCAAACGAATTTCTGCGGTAATCCGTGCTAAACGAGACCGGAAGCCCACTTTCGGCAAACGGCGTTGCAAAGGCATTTGACCACCCTCGAACCCGACCTTATGGAAACCACCTGAACGGGACTTCTGACCTTTGTGGCCACGACCGGCTGTTTTGCCTAAGCCAGAACCAATACCACGCCCAACACGCTTGGCATTTCGCTTTGCGCCTTCTGCTGGCTTTAATGTGTTCAAGCGCATGTTAATTCTCCTCAACCTTTACCATATAAGATACTTTGTTGATCATCCCTCGAGTACAGGGTGTATCTTCCACTTCAACGGTATGGTGCATACGACGCAGACCCAAACCAGCTACACACGCTTTGTGTGAAGCCAAACGGCCGTGCATGCTACGCACTAAAGTCACTTTGATTTTTTTATCTGCCATGGCTTATTCCAAAATTTCTTTGACTGTTTTACCACGCTTAGCAGCCACCATTTCTGGCGATGCCATATTGGCCAAGCCTTTCACTGTCGCACGAACAACGTTAATTGGGTTATTGGTAGCAATACAT
>CAZPAE010000429.1:0-3266 GCA_964584455.1 uncultured Thioalkalispiraceae bacterium | reverse complement strand
GGCCTCGTGTGAACAATTTAATCGCCGCATAAAACAACTGGTGCAGGATTTTCATACCCTGAATCAACAAGACCGTTGCTTACCACTTACTGAAAGGTTTGGGTATAGCTTATTTCTTGCATTTCGTCCTTGGCGACCTGATGTTTTTGAGAAACTAAGAAAGTGAGAAACATGTCCCAATTATCACTTTGATATTTTTCCTAATATGGCGATAGCATACTCTGTGTTTTTGCGTAATTTTTTCATTTCAGTCGTGGCGGTGAAACTCTCGATTGTAGCATCCGAAAACGGTTCTCGATCTTTATTTGGAATAAGATTTCCCAAGGCTGCAGCAACACCCTCTTTCGATTTATACCATTCACCTACTAACTTAAAATCCTCATCAATCAGTTGATTGAGATTAGAAAGCAAGTTAGATAACAGAGGTATTGCTTTGATTGAACGCAAATCTTTTAGCGCTTCTATGAAATTAGATAATGTATTCGCGTAATCCCAAAACCCAGCGAGTTCGATGATTTCATCTTCGGCACGCTTCTCTTTTACCTTACCCAGGGCACGAGCCGCCTCTCCCTTAAACCAAACTGGCACGCGGTCATCATTGAGAATTCGCAATAACACTTTATTGCAATTATCAGGCTTAGCTCTAGCAATCACATTGACCATTTCTAGCATTTGAAACCAAACTGAATTGGCGAATCGCACAAACTCTTTTGCTTGTATCACTTGCTGGTCCGGACCATCCAGCCAGCCATTTAGAAGGATCTCAATTCGTGGTCCGAATAGCGAAATATTGTCTTTATAGTAATCGAGAACCACTTTTTCACCCTTCCTATCTATGTTCCAATCGGCCATTAAGAGGGCATCAAGAACTGCTTCAGTTTGGTGTAAATCAACGACGGGCAGAATATTTTCTTTTTGACGTTCCTGCTCTAGAAACTCTACAAGGGCCTTTTCGGCTACCGGCTCCATAAGCACTGGATTACTGAAGTCCCAGTTGAGTAGTGCCAACATAGACTGTATTTTGAGGCTTTCCGGTTTAAAGTTAGAGTCTTGCTTAGCAAATAGCAAATCACGATAAGTCAGCAAGTTTTCATTTGTGTTATTCATTACACTTAACACTCCAAATATAGCTTCAATTTCATTTTAACCTCTAACGATTAAAGCTGCTTAGCGTCCATTAAGTATTTTCCTCCCATCCCTCAGAGAATTGTGGAAGATCATCACATATACGATCCCAGGGGGCTTTCGAATCCACAAATGAATGAAACTCTGGTCTGATGCCTGGATCATCATCAAAGGCACCCATTCGTATAGATACTTCCGGACCATCCGGCCAGGAACCACCAAACAAACTTGAACCACATTCACTACAAAATGCTTTCGTTCCGCCTTCTCTTTTACCGAACACTTTAATTAGTTCGCTCCCCTGTAAAAGCCTGAACTGTTCTTTCTTTACCATGGCTTGCGTGCAAACGGCTGCACCTGAGTGTTTTCGACAGCGTGAGCAATGACAATGATTTGCGCGAATAAAAGGCGGCGTTACTTCAAATTGAACTCCGCCACAAAGGCAACTACCCCTAATTACATTTTTATCTGACATGTTAGTTATCCGTGATTCATACATTCTGCTTTAGTGTATAACGCCAATCTTTAGCACCCTGTTAGAGCGTTTAATTAAGTATATATGACTAAATTTCTTCATGATATGAGTTACCTGAGCCTTCGGCACCACTTAGCCATTGCCACTTAAATGAAATAGTCAGTTTGCCATTGTTGTTTTTTTGGACGACACCTTCCGACTTACCAGATAAAAGCGCATTGTTTTTGGTTTTACATTGAAATAGTAACTCAACAGTTGTTGGGGGTATAAATTTGCCAACTATATTTCCGAACTCTATTTCACCACCTTTATATTCACCAGTTATCAAACTTCCCTCTTGTCGATAGGTAAAGATTGTTTCGGAGCTTGATAGTCCAGAAGCATTTTCTAGGGCTCTAAATCTTTTGCAATCTAGAGTGAAATTATTTTCCATTTTCTTCTATCCCTAACACCTTACTTTGCAGCAGCTAAAATGCAGTGTAGGCTATCCCAGCCACGATAGCGGCAAACAACAATAACTTGTGATGTAACTTACTCAATGCCGATATTTGACGCCCATTCAGTAAGGCCAAGCTCTTGTGCCGCTTTTATAAGAGCCGATTTCTCGCTTTCCGATGCTTCTTGGATGAGGGAAGCAGCTGCCTCTACAATTTTGAGATCATCTTCTTCAGTATATTCATCGTCATTCCTTTCTGATCCTAAATACTGAATTGCTATAACGAGGGCTTTACTTATTGACTCCATTTTAAATTCCTCTTATTCATATAACGTCTGCCTTCAACCGACTGCTTGCAGTGGATGACTGAAGAAAAATAGCGAAAAGTGGGTCGGCTGCAAGGCATTGTTAGGTGACCTTTCCCCAAGCAGCAGCCATCAAATCAAATCACTGTTGCCAACCTTCTTCACTGGCAGAAGTGGAACCGGGTAAAAGTGCTCGTAATTCGTTTGCAATATCCTCACCGGACTGCACAAACGTGACAACACAACCCGCCTCTTCAGGAATAATTGTAATGGAAATGGTATCACTATTCGGTGAGAACTGCGGCATCGCATAGGTATACTGGAGTCGATGAGGCCGATCAATTTCTAGGTACTCGCCCGTCGCCGTATACTCTGTTTCTTCCTCTTTACGAATGATTGTCCAACGACCGCCGACGCGTAAGTCAATGTCAAAGGTCGTCTGATCCGTCCACCACACGCGCATCGACTCCGGCTTCGTGAATGCATCGAATACGACTTCCGGTGCAACGTCAAACTTACGGACAATTTTTAGGGAGGGGTTTTCTATAGCTTTAGTCATATTGTTTGGTGTTATTTGTTGCCTAATATTTGAGTTGTGTTACCGCTAAAGCTGACGCGAAGCGGCAGGTTAGCGGTCTGGGTCGAATGATTTGTTATACTTGTTTTAGCCAGTTAACATCTATTTTTCTATGCTTTGAAACGCAGTCGCGAAGGTAAAGATTAATAAGGCTTTGATATGGTATGCCTGTTTCATCAGCCATATTTTTAAAATATTCAATAACGTCTTCACCCATGCGAATCGTTACCTGTTTCTTTAGTTTAGATGTGTAGGGGTTTTTCCGGCTTTTCATTTTAGAAAAATCATATTCAGCTTTCATCGTAATCCACCCGAGTAATATTTACGTTCAGACTTTGTCGCTTTCCT
>CAZPAE010000428.1:0-3278 GCA_964584455.1 uncultured Thioalkalispiraceae bacterium | reverse complement strand
ATCTTGCCTAAGCTAAACTGTGAACTGAGTCATAGTTAGTAAGTGGTAAAATGCAACTATTTACTAGTTAGTTTAAGCAATGAACTAAATCCATTCATGATTTTTAAGTTTACCGAGTCAGTTATTTTATAGCGACAGTAATGTCATATTTGGTTTTAGAGCATATTACGATAAGATGTCATTGAAACTTTTGTTACTTTAGTTACGGTAAATCCATTATTTAAATGCGATAATATAGTGCGAGGGGGAGTTGTATTTAAACGGGGTATTAGCACGTTATCCGTAGTACAGCGCCTTTGTTGAGTCCTGTTGTGTGTTGTTCGGGGAAAAGGCCAATATGACATTAACTCAATTTAATGAACAAATAGAAAAAGTCCAAATTGCTACATCACAAGATGATCTACATCGTGTTTGTGCCGATATATGTGAGTTATGCGGTTTTGATCAATATATCTATGGGGCGTTATTGCCAGATTCTTTTGTTAATCCACAGTTAATTACCATTAATGGTTACGATGAAGCTTGGTGGGATCGCTATGTATCGCAAGAGTATTTGCGTATTGACCCCGTTGTAAATCATTGCCTGTATCGCCATGTTCCTATTAACTGGGGCGATTTAAATAAAGATACTCTCGATAATGAACAATCCAAACAACTTATGGAAGAAGCGCGTGATTTTGGTTTAGTCAATGGGGTGAGTATTCCTTTGCATAGTTATGAAGGTGAAATGGCGATTATGTCTTTTGCTAGCGGTGAGTCTGGTCAAGCTACACGGGATCGCATTGATCATTACACGCCTCAGCTTATGTTGTTATCGTTTCATCTACATGAAGCTATGAAACGGCTTTTAGCGCAAGATATGAATATACCCAAGCTGAAGGCGGCACTAACCAAACGTGAAAAAGAATGTTTGCTTTGGGCAGCCGAAGGGAAAACTACCTGGGAAACGAGTCAGATTTTAAATATCTCTGAGCGCACGGTTCGTTTTCATATGGAGAACGTGGCCACAAAACTCAAAGCCAGTAGCCGACAACATTCCGTAGCGAAAGCGGTACACTTAGGTTTAATTCGTCAGTTGCCTTAGTAAACTATTAAGGCACTAGTGGTTGCTATATGTCGTTTGTATAGAGGACACACTTTTTTCAAATCGCACTAAACATTTTTGCTTTTTTCATGGTTAATGTAATAAAGATATTACATATGTGTAACATATCTTTATTAAACCATCACGCCATTTCATTTATCTGTTTTGTCTTGATCTCGTTATTGTTTGCTGTCCCCTAAATTTGGGACAAACTTTTTTTCAACTTCACTAAACATTTTGTTAATTTCCATGGTTAAGGTAAGAAACACAGTGTGTGTTTTTATGCAAAGTATTTTGTGACGAAGAGCACATAATTCATAACGACATCAACAAACAGTATTAAGGACATCAGCATGGTTAGTTTGGTTACCGGTGAAGGATTAGGTTTATATAACAGTTCATTGAATGTATTGGGTAGTGCCACGGGGAATGCACAGTTAGGTCGATTTGGTAATCAAGTCCATGTCAATACGGCCACCGGTAACTTAGTTGTACGCCAGCGCGATGAATTTGTGGCGAGTCAGGGGGCCGACTTAGCCCTGTTCCGCAGCTATAACGCGTTAGGCCAATGGGATGGGGATAACAACGATAACTGGCAACTGAGTGTGCATCGTCGAGTGCATGATTTAACCGGCACTGCCAACACGGCAGGTTCCACGGTGCAAAAAACCTTTGGCGATGGCTTGGTGGCGACGTATACCTATAATGTCGACCAAGGCATTTATGTGTCTACTGAAGGGGACGGGGCACACGATACCTTAACCTATGATAATGGTACGTGGCGTTGGAACGATGGCGATGCCGACTATACCGAACAATACAATGCGGATGGCCAAGGGGATTGGCGCTTATCCCGTACGCAAGATATTAACGGAAATGGGCAAATTTATTTATATAATGCCTCTGGTCAAGTGAATGCTATCCAAAGCGATGATGGCCAGCTCACCAGCTTAACTTGGAACGGTACCCAACTAAGCGAAATCAGTGTCACCAGCGATGGGCAAACCACCACCCGAACAAGCTATGATTATGATCCCTCGGGACGATTATCCACGGTGACGGTGATCTCAGCATTACCGATAATCACACTTATACTACTCACTACACCTACGATGGTAGCTCTAACCGGATTGCCAGTATTACCCACAGTGAAGGCCAAGGGGCCACGGCCACCACGGTGAGTTTTACTTATATATTAGTATCGGGTGACTATCGCGTTCAAACGGTGAGCGATGCCATGGGCAGTACCCAATTTGATTATTCGGTGCCCGGGCAAACCACGGTCACTGACCGCTTAGGCTTGAATACGGTGTATCGCTACGACAGTGCCGGTAAGTTAACCTCGGTACAGTTACCGACCTTGGCCGATACGCAAGATAGCCCGACCACGCACTACGAATACGATGCAGATGATAATGTCACTGCCGTCATCGATGCCAATGGCCAGCGCACCGAGTATGTGTACGATAACCGCGGCAATCGTATTTATGAGCACAATGTTGAAGGGCAAGTGGTATTACGCCGCTTTGATGCCAACAACCGTTTAGTTAACGAAGTCCAATACGAAGCGACGACCTATTGGTCGGCCGGGTTTGCTGCCAGTACCGTGAATGATTTTTGGGATGTGTACACCGGTCCGGCGGGAGCCAGTATCACCGTGGTGGATGATGAGACCTTAGGCCGTGAGGTCATCGAACTCAGTGGCGATGGGCTGAATAATGGCTATCGTTTATCAGCCTCCTTATTGCAACAAGGTTGGCAGAATACTGACAACACGATTCTTAATTGGAATCTCAACTTCAGTGAGGACTTCCAGTTTGATGTGCGTGTGAACACGGCACAGGGTATTCGCACATTACGGTATGTGACCGGCGGTGCCGCACCGCACCTGGATCCAAATGATAGCACTACCTTGGTCTTTAGCCTGGGCAATAAAGCGAATGGGCGATGGTACAGCATAGAGCGGGATATCGTTGCGGATTTACAAGCACTAGAGCCCGATAATACGTTGACGCAAATCGATGGGTTGGTTGTGCAGGGCAGTGGCCGGGTGGACAACATCCGATTAAGTCAAGAGTCCATGCCACAACCACAGCGCTATGTGTACGATGATCTTGATCGACTTGCTTATAGTATTACCCCAGAAGGGCGAGTGACCGAATATCGCTATGATACTCAGGGCAATCGTGAGAGC
>CAZPAE010000427.1:0-3292 GCA_964584455.1 uncultured Thioalkalispiraceae bacterium | reverse complement strand
AAAATATCTGTGGCTGACCAAACAGACTGTAACAAACCTTGTTCACGAGCTTGATGTAATTTCGTTACTAGTGCCTCTGTTTGCTGTAGTACTTGCTCCAATTCGGCATGATGCACCACAAAAACTTGGCTAATGTTTGGCGCCATCAATGCTTGTCGCATTGCTTGATCTGTTTTCTTCGCCTGTTCAGGTACGGGGCTCAGTGCATCGAACTTCATTTGCCATGGTAATGGCATAATCAATAGGCTGGCAAACATCATTGTCACCACGACGCCTATGGCAATTTTCAAGTTTAATGGCCGAGATAAAACTGTTAAGCCTAATCGAGGTTTAACCCATACAGTCACACCATTGCTACCTAACCAATACGGTAAATAAAACCGTGTAACAAATGCAGCCGTCAACAACCCTACAGCAGAAAAAACGGCTAATTGATCTAAACCAACAAAATCGGTTCCTAACATACCTAAAAAAGCCAAAATAGACGTGAATACGCCGACTCGTAAGGTTGGCCAAATAGACATAACCGCTTTAACCGGTGATTCCCCCTGTTTAAGATGACTAAATAAATGTAATGGGTAATCTAACGAAACACTCAGCATGGTGATACCAAAAGCTAAAACAATGCCATGCACTTCACCAAACAGCCACTGAGTTATGGTTAAACTCGCAATGATGGCTAGCAATAATGGTAAGCTAGCCAATATCGCGGCAAATATAAAACGATATGCGAAAGTAAAAATCAGCAATACAATAAAAGTTAACGCAATAGATATAAATACAGTGGTTTGCTTCATTGCTTGGCGTGTTTCAACAGCAACCGCACCTGTCCCTGTTATGGTTAGCGCAATATCACCATCCACTTTAATATATTCCGCGACTTGCCTAATCAATTTGATACCACGTTCATAGTGGTCGAGGTTATATTTGTCTGACGCCAACTCAACAATCAGCAATGCGCCATTGTTTCGTTCATCATACCAAACACCATGACGTTTTTTGGGGCGCGCGTCACCCCGCATCTCTGATAGGTAATGAATAAAATGCGCATGCGGATCACGCAGCAACCATTGTTGCTGTCCACTCCACATCCCCATGGACAACTCACGCAATCGTTGCTTGAATACATCGTTTAGTCCGTCAGCTGACCAATCATAATCATCTATTAATAAGTACCGATAGGAAAAAAGCCGATCATAGTGCTGTAGCTGCAAAGATTGCTCACCATTATAAACAGCTTCAATCTGCGCTTTTTCTTGTAATAAATTCTTACGCAACTGGCGTGATACCTGCGCAGCAAGCTGGCTTTCTGTTGCATTTATACGAACCAGAAGGAGTTTAGCTGTCTGACCTTGTTGTGCCTCACGCAATAACACGTTAAGTTGTTTTTGTTGTTTATTATGGGGTAAAAATTGACTTAAATCAGAAACAACATTTAAATGATGAAATAAAAAATTGATAACTACCGCTAAACTAAGCAGCCCTACAATATGTCGCAAATAGGGAAATGATTTACCGATGACCATATAGCGTGGTTTTTATGGCTTCACCATCAACACTAACAATAGACATTAGCATAATACGGGCACCCTCTATTTCAAATGTAATTGATTTTATTTTACTTGGTGAAGACAACAATTTAGGTTTTAATGACAAATTCCATTTCCCATCTTTCCTTATTGCGTCAATATAAAAGTTTTTCTGCATTGCTAATTTATCTCCCGACAACACCCAACGCAATGCATTCACGCCTAACAACAAATCTGGTTGTTGTGATAGATCGATATAAACAGGCTCATCATCACTCTCAATGGTAAGTTGTTCGGCTTCGATAATCTGAGTACTTGGTTCAGGCCGGGTAATCGTCTTGCGCAATTGTGATGGTGCAACAAACGTCATTTCCCCATGACTCACAATGGGCTCTTCTAAGTAAAATGCTGTCCTTTGTTCGATAAACTTAGCGCTACGTGTTGTTTGTGTAACAAAACCATCCAATACTGATAAATCATCTCCTGCTGTCACACCCAAAGACCACAACAAACAAAATAAATACCATAATAGCTTGGGTTTACTCATGAATAGTCATGCCAATAATCGTAAAAATTAAACCAATTATATGGGTAAGCCTTAACAACAGCTTCGACTTGCGACATATAAGCTTGTGCTAAATTCTGAATTTCATGTTGGCGCTGTGCACGTGGCAAAAAAAGTGCAGGTGTTAACTGTTTGAAAATAATTTTGTAACGATTCCCACCCAAATAAATACCAAAAAACATCACAACAGGTACTTGTAAAATGATCGCAAGCTGCAAAGGACCGGAAGCAATGTCCACTGACTCCCCAAAAAACTGGCACGACACATTATGACTTTCTTCAACCGCACGATCACCCAGCATGCCAATTAATTGTCCGGCATCAACAGCTTCCTTGGTTTTTAAGGTGACATCCGATTCCGATAAATTAATCACTGAATTTGCCACTTCAGGATTCAGCTCATCAAGCACTTTCATCATCATGGCATTATGTTGATGATGCATCATGATCTTTAACGGCAGTTTATGTTGTGTAATCGCTAAACAACGCAATGCTTCAAAACTCCCCACATGTGCCCCTAATAAAATAGCACCCTGCTGTTGATTAACAAGTTCATCGATAAGCTCACTACCTTCAATTTGATAATCAAAACGATGGTGCTGATCTGTCAAAAAATAGACTCGGTCAAGAATCGTGGCAGCAAAACAATGCATATGACGGCCAATATGCCAAGCAGAAGCCGAACGCCCAAGCACCCGGTTTAAATACTGACGTGATCCAAACCGACTACCCGGTGCAGTAATGAAGAAATAGAGTGTAATAGGAAACAACCAAAACCGCGCAAAGCCACGCGAAATATGTAGCGCTATCCAACAAATCAGTCGCAACGTAAAAGGGTTACTACGCTCTTTTTGCTGTGTCCAACCGCGACGAGCCATCTTAATTAAACCTGCTCTACTTGCACTTGTGCCTTCAGTAATAACTGCTCATTCACATGACCAATAACAATGCACATATTCTCTTTCTCGGTATGGCTAAGACAAACTGTTTGATTCGGTAGTAGCGGTGCGAGAAATTTGACATTACTAAAGCCTACAACTTGCTTGGTAGGATACTGCTGTAATAAATAGTCTGTGATTTTTTCTAAAATAACCACTCCCGGCACAATGGGATGATCAGGAAAGTGTCCTGCTAACGCAGGGTGCGTATCAGAAATAGTAAAGCTTGGTTGTGACATACATGACTCCTTGGCTTTACT
>CAZPAE010000426.1:0-3295 GCA_964584455.1 uncultured Thioalkalispiraceae bacterium | reverse complement strand
ATTAGCCGCATGGTTGATGAAATCCGCTAGCTGAACTTGTTTGCAGTTGGATTGAGTTTGATCAGCTGATCGTTTTTTTAGCTATTGATAAGCTTAATGCAAATAATTATCATTACCTCACTATACACACCTTATATATATACTGGAGTAATCATTACATGAGGCAATACATTCGGTTTTTGCTGCTTGCTTTAGGGCTCAGCACAGTTGCGCTGCCTGCTATCGCAGCAGAGGAATTAGTGGTCTATTCTGGCCGCAGTGATAAATTTGTTAAACCGGTGGTTGAGGCATTTACCCAGCAAACCGGTATCAAAGTGGTTTTACACACCGGTAGTTCAACCGCATTACTTAATAAACTGAAACTAGAAGGTGCACGAACCAGTGCCGATCTTTATATCAGTAACGATGCGGGCAATCTGCAAAAGGGCAGCGAGTTAGGCTTGTTCATGCCATTAGATGACAAGTTGGTTGCTTCCAGTCCCTCAAATTATCGTGCTGAAGATAATAGTTGGATTGGTTTATCGGCACGTGCTCGGGTGTTGGTGGTGAATACTAAAGATAACAGTGCTAATTTTGTTAAATCGGTATTTGATTTAGCTGATCCACGTTTAAGAGGTAAGTTAGGTATCACCCATAGTAGTAATGAAAGTTATATTGCTGGGGTGACGGTTTATCTGCGTAGCCAAGGTGAACAGGCCGTTGTGGATTGGTTAAGTGGTATGAAAAAGAATGTTGATGGCAGTGTTTATAATAAGCACGGTAAAGTTGTCAAAGCAGTTGCTGATGGTAAGAAGGCAATAGGCTTAGTCAACCATTATTATGTTTATCGTCACTTACACAAGCACCCTAATGCGAATATTAAAGTCATTTTGCCGGATCAGACTAAATCTGGTATGGGCATCGCTTGGAATGTGGCTGGGGTTGCGGTAAGTAAGCATACTAAGTTTGCTGATGCAGCGAACAAGTTTGTTGCGTTTATGGCATCTGAACAAGGCCAAACTATTTTTGCCAAAGCAAACCGTGAGTACCCAACACGGCCTGATGTTCCTGCTGCCAAAGCAATACCTAAACCAGGTAGCTATAAAGTTGCCGATGTTCCCATGAGCGATCTCGGTCGCTATCGTAATGCAACACTGGATGTGATTGAAAAAGTGGGTATGCCTTAGTGGCATACTCCAGTCATTCTTAGTTAGTGCATAACTATTTTAATTCCCGTAGCGTGTTATCGACGTCAGTGGTGTTGCTGGCGTCGATACCATTGCTGTTTGTCGCACACCAAAGTATTCAACTATCCGTTGATCAATGGTTTGGGTTGTGGAGTTCGCGCTTACCCAGCTTGTTATGGAATACCTTATCGCTTTCAGTATTGGTGGCGATTGGTAGCTTTATTCTAGGTCTTTCTTCTGCTTGGTTAATCACCCGCCGCGAATTTGTGGGGCGTCGAGCAGCGATATGGTTAATGGTGTTACCTTTGACCATACCAACGTATGTTTTTGCGCATATTTATACGAGTTTAACTGAACATGATGGCTGGTTGGGGCAGGCATGGAATTGGTTATTTGGCCCCAGTATTGCTATTCCTGATCTTTATAATGTATTTGGTGTTGCTTTTGTATTGAGCTTGGCCGGCTTTTCCTATGTGTTTTTGTTAGTCAGTGACGCATTAACCCGTTCTCGTGTTGATATTGAAGAAGCGGCGCGTATCCATGGTTTAAATTCACGCCAAGTATTTTGGCGAGTCAGCTTGCCAATGTTGCGTCCAGCGGTTGCAGCCGGTACCGCATTAGTAGTGTTACATGTATTGTCAGATTTTGGCGCCGTGAGCATGTTGCGGTTTCAAACCTTTACCTTGAGTATCTATTTGCAAATGAGTGGTCGGTTTGATTTACAGGCAGCCGCAGGTTTAAGTTTGGTTTTAGTTTTGTTGAGTTTAACGTTTTTAATTTTGGAACGTTTTTTCCGAGATCGACAACGTTATTACAGTAATGGCCAAAATCATCGTATGCAACGTCGTGTTGCTTCACCATTTGAGCAAGCTTTGATTTGGTTATGGTTAGGTGTAATTACGCTATTTGCCTTTGGTTTACCCGTTGCATGGATGTTGGTGTGGTCTTGGGAAGCATGGCAGTTGTCATTATTAACAGAGCAGTTCTGGGGCTATGTGCAAAACTCGTTGTCCGTGAGTGTTGCTGCAGCAACATTAGCGACCATGGCTGCATTGCCTGTGGCATTGTTCCATGCCAAATTACGAAATAAAGTGAGTCAGTCTTATATTCATTTATCGAGTCTAGGGTTTGTTTTACCTGGGCCAGTGATTGCATTAGGTATTTTAAGTTTTGTGCTAAGCACCATGCCTTGGTTTTATGGAGGTTTGACCATGTTATTGTTGGCAATGTTGATTCGGTTTTTACCCTTGGCCGTACAAGCACAAGAAGCCGTCGTCCAACAATTATCGCCCTCTATTGAAGAGGCTGGCCGTAGCCTGGGGGCCAGTCCTTGGGAAAACCTACGGCGGGTGATTTTACCCATGTTACGCAACGGGTTAATTACGGCTTGGGTATTGGTGTTTATTGATACCTTAAAAGAATTGCCGGCCACTTTGTTATTACGTCCGACCGGGTTCGATACGCTACCGGTGCGTATTTGGATTGAGGCTAGTGAAGAAATGCTCGAATTAGCTGCTCCAGCAGCACTCATGCTGATGTTGGGGACGTTACCCGTATTATGGTTGTTAATGCGTCAACATGACGCAGCCACAAAATAATCTACCTTTTGCTCATTTCGTATCTACAATACTGGCATTTGCTCGCCGGGCTCAGTAGAATTGGGCGCTCAACACAATATCAGTGGGAGAGACCCCGATACTTACGTGTCATTGGGGCGCCGAAGGCGCAACTCGCTCGGAATCGCTCAGGCAAAAGGACCGCTGATAGACCTTTGTTGACTCTGGAGAGCGCTAACATATTGTTAGACACCGAAGGGGCTAAGCTCTCAGGTGACCGGACAGAGGGGCGATATAAGCAGATCAATTGAATTTGTCTGTTTATATCGCCTTTTTGTCGTTAGCCAACGTGTAGAGGACGCATCATGGTCGAACAACCGGTGTTTGATTTTTCGAAAGAATCGAATGTGGCACGTATGCCAGGTTGGATCCGTCAAGCTTTTGGACGCGATGACTATGCTCAAACAACTCGCGCTTTGTCTTCCCATGCACTGAATACTGTTTGCGTTGAGGCGCGTTGCCCGAACCGTGGCGAATGTTGGAGTCGTGGTACGGCTACATTTATGTTGTTAG
>CAZPAE010000425.1:0-3306 GCA_964584455.1 uncultured Thioalkalispiraceae bacterium | reverse complement strand
TGACGCCGTGTGAAAAACCGACAGCTTGCCATTGCGCCATTAAATCGGCTGTACGTGTAACAATGGCCTGCAGCCAATCAACGTACTTCGATGGGCTATCAATCAGTTCTGGATAATATTGTGCAATGACATAGTCAGCCAGCGTTTTAATGTGCTCGTATTGCTGGCGGTAAAAAAACACCTCAAAAGAACCGAATCGCACATGACTTGGTGCTACACGTAATAGCATGGCCCCGGTTTCAATGGTTTCCCGGTACACTTCTTCATCGCTGCCGATAATACACAGTGCTCTTGTTGTTGGAATATTCAAGGCATGCATGGCTTCAGAGCACAGATACTCACGAATACTCGAACGCAATACAGCACGACCGTCACCTTGGCGTGAATAAGGCGTAATGCCGCTGCCTTTTATTTGTAACTCCCAACTTTGTCCCGTGCTTGTTGCCACTTCACCGAATAGGATTGCCCGACCATCACCCAGTTGGGGCACATAATGACCAAACTGATGGCCTGCATATAACATCGCCAAAGGTTCTGTTTGTGGCCAAGACTGGGCACCAGTTAAATAGGTTAAGAATTCGGGGCGGGTGGCTTGGTCGGGATCTAAACCGATTAATTTCGCAACATCAGGATTAAAGCTCACCAGATAAGGTGGTTGCTCAAATGCAGTGGGGTTAACTTTAGAATAGAATGGTTCACCTAACTGAGCAAATGTGTTATTAAATTGGAGTGTTTCGAGGGTATTGCGCATCGGGGTTTTCCAAGCCGGTGACTTACATTAATGCCTGAGTTATTTTCAAATCATCATAATCATCTAGGCTAGTATTACGTGACCAACCAAATACATCCTACGGCCATTGTAGCACCTGGTGCAAACTTAGGTCGTGATAATGACATTGGCCCTTATGCCATCATCGAAGATGATGTCGTGCTAGGTGACAATAACCATATTGCTGCCCATGCCTGTGTGAAATCCGGCACCCGTATGGGAAATAAAAATACGTTGCGTGAGCAAGCTGTATTAGGTGGTTTGCCCCAGCATTTGGGGTTTAGTGATAAATCCATTCCAACCTATCTGGTGATTGGCGATGAGAATGAGTTTTGTGAGTCAGTCGTCGTACAACGGGCCTACCAAGAAGGCAAACAGACCCAGATTGGGAGCCACAATTATCTGATGTGTTTGACTCATATTGGGCATGATTGCCAAATCGGTAACCATATTACCTTTGCGCCGGGCATGGCCATTGGCGGACACGTGAATATTGATGATTATGTATTTATTTCTGGTGGGGTTATGGTGCATCAATTTGTGAATATCGGTCGATATGCCATGGTAGGCGGAAATACCAAGATTACACAGGATGTACTGCCTTTTATGATGACAGATGGTAATCCTGCTTTTGTGCGAGGATTGAATCTGGTGGGCCTCAAGCGTGCCGGTTTTTCTCGTGATGATATTCGCACTTTAAAACAAGCATACCGCTTGTTGTTCCAATCTGGTGCTTTAACAGACAATTTGCAGGCAATTTCGGCAATAAGTCACCATTTGGTGGAACATCTGCTGGAATTTGTGCGCCGTGCCGAACGTGGTTTTCATCGCGTTAAGTAAAAAAATGTAGTTGCGGCTTTGTTTTAGACACATTAGACAGGTAAAATAGACTGCTCGCCCTATTAACTTTAGGGTCAGTTTTTAACAAGTAACATTTGTTACGTAACCAGAAGCAAAAAGGCATGTCTGTCATTACAACTCAGGCCAACATTTCAGAACGCAAAGATAGTTTCAGCTACGAAGATTTGATTAAGTGTGGCAAGGGAGAGCTGTTTGGTCCCGGTAACGCACAATTACCCGCCCCGCCCTTGTTAATGTTTGATCGCATTACCACTATTAATGAAACCGGCGGTGATTATGGCAAAGGACAGATTATTGCTGAATTAGATATTAATCCTGAACTCTGGTTTTTTAAGTGTCACTTTATCAATGATCCGGTTATGCCGGGCTGTTTAGGGTTAGATGCACTATGGCAATTAATTGGTTTTTACCTAGGATGGTTAGGTGGGCCAGGCCATGGTCGAGCATTAGGCGCTGGCGAGGTGAAATTTACTGGGCAGGTGATGCCTGAAACTAAAGTAGTCACTTATCACTTGAATCTGAAACGCGTGATTATGCGCCGCCTTTTTATGGGTATTGCTGATGGACGAGTTGAAGCGGATGGTGAAACAATCTATACAGCCAATGATTTACGTGTTGGTTTGTTTATCTCTGAAGACAACGAAAAATAACCTATATTATTAAGAGTGCTATGCGTCGTGTTGTAATAACAGGTCTTGGTATTGTTTCAAGTATTGGTACGAATCAGGTTCAAGTATTAGATTCGTTAAAAGAAGGAATATCAGGCATTAACTTCCATCAGGAATATGCGGATTTGGGTTTTCGTTCCCATGTCCATGGTGACATTGATATTGATCCCAGTGAGCATATTGAGCGAAAACTCAAACGCTTCATGGGAGATGGTGCGGCATACAATTATATTGCTATGCGTCAGGCCATCGAAGATGCTGGATTAGCAGAGTCAGACATTTCCAATCCACGTACGGGTTTAGTGATGGGCTCTGGTGGTCCATCCACATCTAATATTGTGGATGCAGCGGATTTGCTGCGGCAACGGGGTATTCGCAAGGTCGGTCCTTATATGGTGACGCGCACCATGTCGAGTACTAACTCAGCCTGTTTGGCGACACCTTTCAAAATTCAGGGCGTGAACTATTCAATTAGTTCGGCCTGTTCTACCAGTGCGCATTGTATTGGTAATGCTGCTGAGTTAATTCAGCTCGGTAAACAAGATGTGGTCTTTGCCGGTGGTGGTGAAGAGTTACATTGGACCATGACCGTTTTGTTTGATGCCATGGGGGCTTTATCATCTAAATATAATGATGCGCCAAAGACTGCTTCACGTGCTTATGATGCGCAGCGTGATGGTTTTGTGATTAGTGGTGGTGCGGGTGTACTGGTAGTTGAGGAGCTCGAACACGCCAAAGCCCGTGGTGCCAAAATCTACGCAGAGCTTGTAGGTTATGGTGCAACATCTGATGGTTATGACATGGTCCAGCCTTCTGGTGAAGGTGCTGCGCGTTGTATGCAACAAGCCTTGGAAACCACCGAGCATAAAATCGATTATATTAATGCCCATGGTACTAGTACCCCGGTGGGGGATGTTCGTGAACTCGAAGCGATTAAAATGGTGTTTGGCGATAACATCCCACCGATTAGCGCAACCAAGTCACTGACTGGGCATGCCTTAGGAGCAG
>CAZPAE010000424.1:0-3313 GCA_964584455.1 uncultured Thioalkalispiraceae bacterium | reverse complement strand
TTTGCGTGGCCTGATTCACCGGCATGGGAGGCGTTTTCTTTGGGTACTTTCTTTGGACAAGCAAAGAAAAGAACCTTGCCCACGATAGTGGCAAACAAAAAAGAACAACGCAAACCAAATACTTAATAACAAAGGGACCCGCCTAAGCTGCGTGAGCAGCGGGCGAAATGAATGAACTGACAAACAGCGCTGACACAGCGTTGTACATTATTTCTACGCATGCAGGCAGAAATAACCACCCTGGCTGGCAAATTGCGTTACAAAATGTAAACAATGCGGCATAGCCCTATTTTTTCCCCGCTCGATTCCCGTACAATGCGGGCAATAAAAAAATGGGCATACGTCAACACACCACGGAGGGTCGCAATATGACCGGCGTCACCACTGAATACGATAAAGCGAGTAGCAACGATCAAAACCAAGCCCCTGTGGGGGATGAGTCTAACCAAGTTGATGCCCGCCACCGTGAGCATATTTTTGAAGTCAATCCTGGCGCTTATACTTCCTATCTCAAGTTCAAAGACGAGCAGCATACCTGGTACACCTTGCCATTAGGCAAAACCCCCTCGCGTGCGAAAGAGCAGGCTAATCCTCACAACAACGTATTGGTGCCGGTGGTGCCGTTGGTTTACACCACGCCGGATTGTGATCCGAGTAAGGCGGATAAGCCTCGGCCGGGATACTTATATATATACCGTGGTGATTACCTGTGGCGTGAATTGGAGGTTTTAGAGCACGGTTATATGCGGGATGTGAACCTGCGTTACTACCAGGGTCGCGATTATCGCGAAGCCACGGTCGAGCGGGATATGCGTATCTTGCTCCCGTATAAAATCGGTAATCAAACCGATACCTTGTGGATGTGTTATTCAGAAATTCAATGGAGCTGGGCGCGGATTAATGCCATGGGTGGTATGGACCCGAAAGATGTGCGGCGCGATGAAACTGTGTCTGCCCCCACCGCGCAGCAAATGGGTATTGATAAAAGCACCGCATTAAAAAACCGCCAACAGCGCATGCAGCAAATTGATTTATCCGGCTATCCTGCGGCTTTCCCCAATACCCCGCCCAGTGGCCGTAAGGCACGCATCGGCAATACCAATGATGCATCATCGCAAACATACCATATGAAGTTACATCGCAAGAGTAATACGGCAAAGGTGTATTTGCATGATCCCATGGGGATCGCCATGAGCAACATTGAAGAATACTATGCTTGCCAGTTAGAGCTCATGCATCAACAACAGAAAGTGACTAAGACTGAACATTATCAATCGGCTGTGTTGGCTTATCGCACCTTCTACGATACCAAGCTGTGGAAAAAAGCCAAACGCAAAAAACGTCAACGGGGTCCAAGCCGCTATGAAAACAATAGCGACACCGATGAATTACTGCGCGACTGTGCCGCCGAAATGGATAAGAACAAGATCGCCGAAGACATTCTAAGAGTCACTAAGCGCAAAGGTATTCGTGCTCGTATGCGTGCCGCTAAGAAAATCCATGTACAGTTCTTAGAAGGTATCTATGCTGATAAACCTCTCAGCAGTACCAACCCGGATTTTGTGCCAGTTATCCCGGCGTTATTAGACTATGCCGAATTACCGGCACCGCACTATATGGCACTGTGGTCCGCCACGCGGGCCTTAATTCATTTTTTAAATGTGGACCCCACGCAATTTGATTCGGCACTGGACTTAGAAGAACATGTGCAACAAGAGCGCGGTAAGCCAGAAGACGATATCGGTGTGCAATACCTATTAAGCTTGTTGCAACCGGATAATGAAGACAAACAACGTTTACATGCGGCCTTATTTCCATCTCAGCAACAAATCAATGAATATGCCGCTGAGTTTAACTTTGAAAACTTAGCGCCAGAGCGCCCCAATGGCACCGGTGAGTATCGCCCCGCAGCGGTGGCAGCCACCATAAACACCTACACCCATCCACCACGGGTGATGATGAAGAACATCGAAGATGCCTTAAAAGAACCGGATAAGATTATTGCCGATTTTATCTATTGCTTTACTCGGCAGTGGGAGCTAGCCCAAAAAGGTAAAACCAGCGTAAACGTGGATGTGCTATTTCGGTTATTAAAAGGTACCCATATTCCCGAGATCCGCGGTGCCATGTTTGTGCAACCTAACCAAGACATTGCGGATAAAGTGATTGTTAGTGCTGATGTCACGGTGTACGAAAAACTTAAGCGCTCACAACGGCGCAGCTTAATGGAGGCTTCGGTCAAAGGGGAGCAAAGTGATCTGATTAACATTATCAAGCCGGGCACCGAGCAAATATTAATGACCACCGAAATTGCCCAGCTCCCCAATTATAAAGGCGTACCATTCGAAATTACTCATGAAAAATGGATGGAGGTATTTCGCCAAGTCGATACCAAAGGCACAGTAAGGGCACGGGCCAAATTAGTAGTGGTGCCGGTCGATAATCCCTATGCGGTGAAGTGGCATATACCTGAAGTGGCTACCTCGAAAAAAGTATCGGCCACGGTTGCCATAATGCGAGCCGGTGACAAAGGACTGCCGCCCATTTTAGGGGTAATTGAAGCTTGGAATTTGATTAGTGCGGTTAACAAAATTGCTACCAAAGGAATAAAAGGAAAAGAGGTTGTTACCGCTGTAGTTGCATTTCTTGGAGTGAGTTTTGCTGTAGTGGATGTGACTGCCCGCTTGGCAGGCAATGAAGCGGCAGAAAAGTTAGTCGCCCATATTCCTGGGCTTAAAAATGCATCGCCTTATTTGTATCGCAAACAAATTAAACTTTGGAGTATGAAACTCCATGGTATGGCTACCTTTGGTGCAGGGGTTGCTGGGCTAGGTGCGGTCATGGCCACGTGGGATGCCATCGATAGCTTTAATGAAGATGACGATGATGCGGCGGCCGCCTATGTGGTAATGGCAGTGGCAGGCTTGGGCGCGGCCTTAGCAGCTATGGGCCAAGCCGGTGTAGCGGTGCTAGCCGGGTTCGGTCCGTTTGGCTGGGCGTTTATAACCGTGGTCATTTTAGCGGGCATTATTGCCTATTTACTGAAAGATACCCCGTTAGAGAAATGGGCCAAGCATGGGCCGTTTGCATTAGATATAGCAGATCGTATTAGCCAAGAGTACAAAGGCTATGATGCCTTGCAATGTTTGCAAAGCTTATACAGCTTATTGTTGTTACCGCAAATCAAAGTAGAGCGCTTGGCCAACACGAGTGCAGGTAAAGGCTTCGGCGAGCATGATATGGTGGTGGAATGTATTGTGCCCGGTTTTGAAGTGAACAAAAGCACCATCGACCTACGCGCTACCGTGCCAAC
>CAZPAE010000423.1:602-3333 GCA_964584455.1 uncultured Thioalkalispiraceae bacterium | reverse complement strand
GCATTATCGTTACGTTAAGTGATTAAGTCTTGATGTCAGTACACTTTTGAATACGGTAAGACAGAATCTATGCAGCTTTCACAAGAAGATAGTCTTCGAATAAATGTATTACTAAATCAATCACTACAAGCAGTACGCATTGATGAAGGTAAAATGATGGTTTATGGCCTGACCGAACGAGGCGAGGCCACTATCAAGCTCAATCCTAACTGTAAAGATGAAACCTATGTGCGGCGCATAAAAGAAGTTATTTCCAGCCATGTATTGGGTTCACCAGGTGGGTATCCGGTTTTTTTAAAGCGTTGGACCCGAATGGGACAAGCCCGCTCAGAAAGCTTGGAAAGTTTGTTAAAGCTAGGTGAACCAGAAGCAGTGATTGCGGTTGTCGGTGCCAAAGGAATTACCGATGAAATTGCTCGGCGTGCCTGGTGGGCGATGCCCAATGCAGACAATGCACGTCGCATGTTAGCCGGAGCGGATATTGTCAGTGGTGAGATGGGTAAAATTCTCGCTGAATTCCTTATTGAGTTTTTACCTTTTGAAGAAGAACCACGTAATATGATCGAATCAGTACGTTTGGTTTTACAGCCAGAACTGATTAGCGATAAAGCAGTCGCAGACTTATGGAAAAAAGGTGGTCGCAAAAATGCCTATTTAGTTGGCTTCTTGATTTCACGGCCACACAACTTACCACAAACTGCAACGCCACATACATTATTTGCTGAGCATCAAGCTACATTAAAACAGCTTGCTACTGACAATAGTATTGCTGACATGCTGCTGACATTATTAGATACAGCAGGGCAAGCTTATTTAGCGACAATACAGCAAGTTTTAAAGAAACCAGCAAACCAAGATGTGGTTGTAGCGCTGTTTGATACCATTGATCATTATTTACGGCCAGTTAGACCCCATGGTGAGAAGCGTCGTGATATTGAACAAATCGTGATAGAAGCCAAACAGTTTTGTGAGATTGAACAAAGTTGTCAGTATCAACAAGCGCTAACCGAACTTAAGCAAGCTTGTCCTGCGTTATTACCCTTAATAGAAAGTGTGTTTGTCTTATCATGTGCCGGTGAACAACTTGTAGCACCTATTTTTGCTAAAACCGATGCTGTGGGTAGCGTGATGCGACGTAAGTTGGAGCCCATTCTCACCCCTTTAAATCAACATATTGCTCGTTTGTTAGGTCAAACCAACTAAGAATGAGTTTACGTTTTACCCAAGTGGCGATCACGCTGACGGTAGAAGTACCAGAAGCTTCTCTGGAACGACATCTTGCCGCTTCGCCCCGGGTTGTGGGCGAACAGCTAGCAGATCAGGTCATCGCCTATGAGAAAACCCATCAACTTGGTTATTTTCCCGCAATCGATTTTTTTATTGATAATGGCAATATTGAGCAAGCCTTGGTGGAAGCGTTACATAATATCGCATGGGTTGTGACCGGTATGGTACGTAATGAGGTGCGTATTAAGTTACGACCAGCATTTTCTCAATTAAAATTTGAAACACTCCAAGCACAAGCATTTACACTACCTCCGATTCGGCCAAATCAACAAAATGCCTTAGCAAAACTAATTGAACATTTTAGTGCAACCACAGTCAAAATCAGTCTTATTGCAACACTCATTCAACGGATAGACGATCAAGATGCGGCTAAGCGTATGGCCAAGAGTATGATTTATAAGTGGTTAAAAGATGATTTTGCAAAAGTTGAGGTAACGAGTACCCATGTGTTGTCATAAACTATTCATAAAACCATTAGTAAATTCAATTCAATAGAAATAATTTTATTTTTATGACAACGCGCGCTACACTAAGCACGAAAAGGAAAGCGCTATGCCTGTGATAAATGCATTTCCCTCAGCTAGCACACCACAACCATCGCTAAGGGAAGAATACCAGGCCGTTCGTCATGAATCGGTCTTGATCTGCCAGCCATTAGAAATCGAAGATTACGGCATCCAAACTTTCGTGGATGTGAGCCCACCCAAATGGCACTTAGCACACACGAGTTGGTTTTTTGAAACCTTTATTTTGAAACCATTTGTGCCTAACTACCGCGTTTTTCATGAATTTTACGCCCATTTATTCAATTCCTATTATGAACAAGTTGGTACTTATCATCCTCGTCCTGAGCGGGGCTTGTTGTCACGTCCGACGGTTGCCGAAGTACAGCAGTATCGGCAACATGTTGACCAGGCGATGTGTGAGCTACTGACACAACTTCCTGACAAAGATGCGGATAGTATTATCAAACGAACGATCATCGGTTTACATCATGAACAACAACATCAAGAGTTATTGCTAACCGATATCAAACATATTTTTGCGTATAATCCACTAAAACCTATTTACCGTGAATTACCTGTTGATCACGTTAATGAAATACAAGATCTAGATTGGCATGAACAACCGGAAGGGATTTACGCCATAGGCACACAGTCAACCTTACAGTTTGCCTATGATAATGAATCACCCAGACACAAACATTATTTGCAGGCGTTTCGCATTGCAAAACGATTAATTACCAATGGTGAGTATCTTGCCTTTATGGAGGATGCAGGCTATCAACGACCAGAGTTTTGGTTGTCGGATGGTTGGAAGCAGGTACAAACACAGAACTGGGCAGCACCATTTTATTGGCAGCAAATTGATAATGAATGGTATGAAATGACATTGTCAGGTATGCGTCCACTACAACTCAATGCGCCTGTTTGTCATGTGAGTC
>CAZPAE010000423.1:0-592 GCA_964584455.1 uncultured Thioalkalispiraceae bacterium | reverse complement strand
GCGCATGCCTATGCAAACTGGTGCAATAAACGATTACCCAGTGAGGCAGAATGGGAAGTGATCGCCAGCGATTTAAGTATCAAAGGCAATTTGCGTGATAACGGTTATCTACAGCCTGTCCCCACTGAAGATAAAGGCCTAACGCAGTTTTATGGTGATGTGTGGGAGTGGACCCAGTCAAGTTACGATCCTTACCCCGGTTATCAAGCAGCAAAGGGCGCATTAGGCGAATACAATGGTAAATTTATGAGTAGCCAAGTAGTACTACGCGGTGGTTCTTGCGTGACACCGCTTAACCATATTCGCGCAACTTATCGTAACTTTTTCTATCCTAAGGACCGTTGGCAATTTAGCGGTATTCGACTTGCGGAGACAATATAATGCCACAAGCGGCAAGCACAGAATTACAGTTTTATGATTTTCATCCTAAACAAGCTGATTTTTTTTCAGAAGTCGTCAATGGGTTACAAGGTGATCCTAAAACGATTTCGCCTAAGTTTTTTTATGATGAAGCCGGTTCTCAGTTGTTTGAGAAAATTTGTGCGTGCGCAGAATATTATCCTACCCGTACGGAACATAAAATTCTTAAAGA
>CAZPAE010000422.1:0-3333 GCA_964584455.1 uncultured Thioalkalispiraceae bacterium | reverse complement strand
TGTGGACCCAACCGGAAGATTTTAATAGCGTGAAAGCAGCGCTGGTGGATGCTACCTTAAGCCCTGAGTCTGCTGAAATTACCATGCAAGCGTCAACTGAAGTAACCTTAGGTCAAGACGATGCAGAGAAAGTCATTCGATTAGTGGATATGCTTGAGGACTTGGATGACGTGCAAAATGTGTATACCAATGCCGACTTTTCCGATGAGGTGTTGGCAAATTTATCTTAAGAGGTAAAAGCTAATTAGCATACTTCGAATATTAGGTATCGACCCAGGATCACGGATTACCGGGTACGGTATTATCGAAGTCCGAGGTAATCAATCGGTCTGCTTAGTAGCCGGTTGCATTAAAACCCAGCAAGATACCTTAGCCGCGCGCCTCAAAGACATTCATCTTGGCATTACCCAACTGATTCAACAACACAGCCCTGATGAAGTGGCGATCGAAAGTGTGTTTGTGCATCGCAATGTGGATTCGGCTTTGAAACTGGGCCAAGCGCGCGGTGCGGCGATCAGTTGTGTGGCGATCCATGGTTTATTGGTCAATGAATATACCCCAGCAGAAATTAAGAAAGCGGTAGTGGGGCGAGGTAATGCGGCCAAGACCCAAGTGCAGCACATGGTCAAAGCGATTTTAGGTTTGCATAAAGCACCGCAAGCGGATGCGGCCGATGCTTTAGCGATTGCTTTATGTCATGGACATCGTCGTCAAATGCCTGCTCAAGTGATACGGCCACGTCGGCCTCGACAGCGTTGGAAGAGTTTATGATAGGTCGTCTTAGCGGTATTCTTATCGATCATACGCCACCTTATTTATTAGTGGATGTACAAGGTGTGGGCTATGAAGTAGAAGCACCCTTATCCACCAGTAGTCGCTTACCCGAACTGGGTAATCCCATTACCTTACATACCCATTTGATCGTTCGCGAAGATGCCCATGTCTTATGCGGTTTTATCAGTGAAGAGGAACGACAACTTTTTCGTTTGTTAATTAAAGTGAACAGCGTGGGTGCCAAGCTGGCATTGGGGATTTTATCCGGTATGAATTGTGATAGCTTTGTGCAATGTGTGCGTGATAAAGATACTGCTGCATTGACGCGGTTGCCTGGTGTGGGAAAGAAAACCGCTGAACGGTTAATTATTGAAATCCGTGATAAGCTAGATGACTTAAGCATGACGCCAACGCAAAGTCCTACCTTGGTCACACCTACCGGACAGACGCAAAATGATGCTAATCGTGATGCGATTAGTGCCTTAGTCTCATTAGGCTATAAACCGCAGGAAGCATCGAAGTTACTCCAAAAGGTCGATGTTGATAGCCAAGATAGTGAAACATTAATTAAAGCTGCACTAAAAATTGCGGCAGCCAGTTAAAGAAAAATCACCATGGATAACGACTCACGACTTATTTCTGCACAAGCCCAAGGTAGTGATGATGTATTAGATCGCGCCATGCGCCCGGTTAAATTGGTCGACTATATCGGTCAAGCACCGGTAGTAGAACAAATGGGAATTTTTATTCAAGCAGCACGCTCGCGTAAAGATGCATTAGATCATGTGTTAGTGTTTGGTCCTCCAGGTTTAGGTAAAACCACCTTGTCGCACATCATCGCCAATGAAATGGGTGTCAACATGCGCCATACCTCAGGGCCGGTATTAGAACGGGCTGGGGATTTAGCGGCGTTGTTAACTAATCTCGAACCCCATGATGTATTGTTCATTGATGAGATACATCGTTTATCACCAGTGGTGGAAGAGATTTTGTATCCGGCCATGGAAGATTACCAAATTGATATTATGATCGGCGATGGTCCGGCAGCGCGTTCCATTAAATTGGATTTACCGCCGTTTACATTAGTAGGGGCAACAACCCGGGCAGGCTTATTAACCTCACCGTTGCGGGATCGGTTTGGCATTGTGCAACGCTTGGAGTTTTATCGCACTGAAGATTTGACCACCATTGTTAATCGCTCTGCCGGCATCTTAGATGTGCGAATAGAACATGCCGGTGCTACAGAAATTGCCAAGCGTTCGCGTGGTACACCGCGTATTGCTAATCGCTTATTACGGCGAGTGCGTGATTATGCAGAAGTGAAATCCGATGGGGTCATTACCGGTGCCGTTGCACAACAAGCATTGGATTTACTCGATGTGGATGTGTGTGGTTTTGACATGTTAGATCGCAAACTCATGTTGGCGATTATTGAAAAGTTTGATGGTGGTCCGGTAGGGGTGGATAGTCTTGCTGCGGCCATTGGTGAAGAGCGCGATACCATTGAAGATGTCTTAGAACCATTTTTGATCCAGCAAGGGTTTATGATGCGCACACCCAGAGGGCGGGTTGTCACTTCCCATGCTTATCAGCATTTTGGTTTTACGCCACCTGGCGCATCAACAAAGGAATCCTCGGTAGCCTTAGATCTGTTTGAGAGCGGTGATTAATCTGGCTAATAAACGTGATTGACTCGCAAGTCTTGTGAGCGTAATTGGTGCATACTGCTAAAGATATGATGAAAATAGCGAAACTGGTTTATATTCATCAAGGTGACGGTAATCACCCCTATAGTATGAACTGATTAATTGTCCTGATGTCAGAGTGGTCAATTAAATCAGAAAAACAAAATGAACAGTAGTTTGGTGTGTTGTGCAAATAGAGTACATTCAAAACAATAATGCAAAAAGCATGTTAAGGAGTCATTGTGGCGACTGATTTGTCGATAATTGAACTGATACTTAAAGCCAGTTTAGTGGTGCAGATTGTCATGGCAATACTTATATTAGTGTCCATGTACTCCTGGACCATCATTTTTTACAAGCGGTCTGTACTTAATCACGCGCGTAAACAGGTTTCTCAGTTTGAGCAGCGGTTTTGGGCTGGGGTTGATTTAAGCGAGTTGTACAAAAAGATTTCCTCACGTCGACAAAACCTCGCCGGTATGGAAGCGATTTTCGAAGCTGGTTTTCGCGAGTATGTACATTTAAGAAAACAACAGGGTTTAGATGCCATGTCGGTTGTGGAAGGCGCGCAGCGGGCGATGCGAGTGGCCCTAAATCGGGAATTTGAACATCTAGAGAATCACTTGTCCTTTTTGGCCACGGTCGGATCCACCAGCCCTTATATCGGTTTATTTGGTACCGTGTGGGGGATTATGAATTCATTTCGCAGTTTAGGCGTATCAGCCACCGCATCCATTAGTGATGTGGCGCCGGGCATTGCTGAGGCACTGATTGCCACCGCGATCGGGCTATTTGCAGCAATTCCAGCGGTGATTGCCTATAATCGTTTTGCCAATGACTTGATCAAATAAATTAGCATTTATTCCATATTCCT
>CAZPAE010000421.1:0-3358 GCA_964584455.1 uncultured Thioalkalispiraceae bacterium | reverse complement strand
ATTTCGTTAACTGCCTTAGCCGGTGGGGTGCTCAACACCTATAAGCGATTTGCGGTACCCGCCTTTACCCCGGTATTTTTGAATTTATCGTTGATTGGGGTGAGCCTGTTTCTAGCCCCCCAGATGCCGGCGGGCTATGAGATTAAAGCCTTGGCGTGGGGTGTGTTCATCGCTGGGGTGGTGCAGTTGTTGTTTCAGTTCCCATTTTTAGCCCGCTTAGGCTTACTGGCTTGGCCGCGTTATGGGTTTCGACATCCTGGGGTGCGGCAGATTATTCGTTTAATGGGGCCGGCGATTTTGGGCTCCATGGTGGTCCAGATTAATTTGTTATTGGATGTGATCATTGCCTATACCTTACTGCCCGATGGCTCGGTATCTTGGCTGACCTTTTCAGACCGCTTAGTGGAATTTCCATTAGGGGTGTTTGGGATTGCTATTTCCACGGTGATTTTGCCCAGCTTGTCGCAGCATCATGCTGCCACCGATCCAACTCGGTTTGCCGCAGTATTGGATTGGGGTTTGCGTTGGGCATTGTTAATTAGTTTGCCGGCCATGTGTGGTTTGTTGTTATTAGCCGGGCCTTTATTAACCACCTTATTTAACTATGGCCAGTTTTCCCAGCATGATGTGTTGATGTCGCAAATGAGTTTATTTGCTTATGGCTCGGGGTTGTTGGCGTTTATTTTTGTCAAAGTGCTGACCCCGGGGTTTTACTCGCGGCAAGATACCAAAACACCGGTACGTATTGCGGTCATTGCTATGTTGGTGAATGTGGTGCTGAATTTAGCCTTTGTGATTCCTTGGGTGCTATTGGAGTATCCGGCACCGCATACCGGATTAGCTTTGGCCACCACCATCGCCGCGTTTGTGAATGCGGGTATTTTGTTTGTGACCTTAAAGCGCCAAGGCGCGTATGTTGCCCAGGCTGGGTGGACACGTTTAGTGGTACAAATCAGCCTCGCATTGCTGGCCATGTGTGTCGTGTTATTTTGGGCGGTGCCCAAACTGGCGATTTGGTTTGATTGGTCAGCCGGGTGGCGGGTGGCCATGTTATTGCTCTGGGTCAGTGTTGGCGCTGGGGTGTATTTTATTGGACTTTATGTGGCCGGGTTTCGCCTGAATCAGTTTCGTGCGGCGCATCCTGGCCGTGATTAGCTGGGGCATACCCCTATCTGGGGGAAGCAGTTTATTTAAGCTGGCTATATAATAAGTGTTTATGTCGTGTCGCTTGAGTGTGGCAGGGGCGGATGTTGTGCGTATTAAAGGAGACCGTGGTAGCGGCCATGCAGTTATTTCGTGGTTTACACAATTTACCCAAAGATTACACCGGGTGTGTTGCCACCATTGGTAATTTCGATGGGGTGCATTTGGGGCACCAGGCCGTGATTGGACAGCTGGCAGAAAAAGGTAGCGAGCTGAATTTGCCCACGGTCTTAATTACCTTTGAACCACAGCCCATGGAATATTTTCGCCCAGACCAGGCACCGGCACGCTTAACCCGGTTTAGAGAAAAGCTGCAAGCTTTACGTCGGTTTAGTATCGACCAAGTGTTGTGTTTACCGTTTGACCCCGCATTAGCGCAGATGCCCGCCGAGCGGTTTATCCAAACAGTGTTAGTCGAAGGCTTGGGTGTGCAATATCTCGTACTCGGTGATGACTTTCGGTTTGGTAAAGATCGCAAAGGGGACTTTGCCTTGTTACAAGCGGCGGGTGAGCAGTTTGGGTTTGAGGTGGTGAACATGCATACCTTTGCTATCGATGGTGATCGCGTTAGTAGTACGCGGATTCGCAAAGCATTGGATTGCGGCGACTTAGCCACAGCGGAGCGATTGCTGGGGCGGCGCTATCGTATGAGTGGTCGGGTAGCCCATGGCGCTAAGTTAGGTCGCGAGTTAGGTTGGCCAACGGCGAATATTGATGTGCATCGACATACCACGCCATTACAAGGTATTTTTGTGGTAGAAGTATTTGGTATTCCTGGTGAGCCGTTACCCGGGGTCGCTAGTTTAGGTACACGCCCTACAGTGGATGGTAAGAAAACCTTGTTAGAGGTTTATTTATTTGATTTTGATCAGGATATATATGGCCAACATTTACAGGTCAGTTTTTTACATAAACTCAGAGATGAGGCAAAGTTTACGACACTCGAGGCACTGAAAGTACAAATTGCAAAAGATGTGGATGATGCACGGGCTTACTTTGAACAAGGCAGCGTGATTGACCCCATGAACGAGCAAGAACACAGTAAGCACTAATTGGTGTATGACATAAAAAGAGAACAGAACGTGACGCAATACAAAGACACATTAAATCTGCCAAAGACCGCGTTTCCTATGAAAGCGAACTTGGCACAGCGTGAACCTAACCAAGTAAAACAATGGGAAGCGGATCAGTTGTATCATAAGTTGCGTGAAGCCAATAAAGATAAACCTTTATTTGTTTTGCATGACGGCCCACCTTATGCCAATGGCGATATTCATATTGGTCATGCGATTAATAAAATTTTAAAAGATATTATTGTTAAGTCACGCAATATGGCGGGGTTTAATGCGCCTTATATTCCAGGCTGGGATTGCCATGGTTTGCCGATTGAATTGCAAGTAGAGAAAAAAGTGGGTAAGGCTGGGCATAAAGTCACCGCGCGTGAGTTTCGCACCGCTTGCCGTGAGTATGCCAGCAAACAAGTGAATGCCCAGCGTGACGGTTTTAAGCGTTTAGGGGTATTAGGGGATTGGGATAATCCTTATCTGACCATGGACTTCCAAATGGAAGCGGATATTGTTCGTGCTTTAGGGCAGATTATTGCTAATGGCCATTTGCATAAAGGTGCAAAGCCGGTGCATTGGTGTGCTGATTGCGGTTCTGCTTTAGCTGAAGCAGAAGTAGAGTATGAGGATAAATATTCTCCGGCCATTGATGTACGTTTTAACCTGCTCGATCGTGAAGCTCTTAAAGCACGTTTAGAACACTTAGACCATAGCCATTTGTGTGATGATATTGCGCTGGTGATTTGGACCACCACACCGTGGACTTTACCGGCTAACCAAGCGGTTTGCCTGAACCCTAAGCTGGAATATAGCTTGGTACGCTGTAGCTTGGAGCAAGGCGAGGTCTGTTTGATCTTAGCCAGTGAATTAGTAGCAGCCTGTACCGAACGTTATGGGATTAATGACTTTCGCATTGTCGGTGTGTTTGCCGGTGAAGCTTTAGAAGGGCTTAAGTTACAGCATCCTTTTTATGAGCGTGAAGTGCCGGTGATTTTAGGTGACCATGTTACCTTGGATGCGGGTACTGGCTGTGTTCATACGGCACCGGGCCATGGTGTGGACGATTACAATGTTGGGCAACGTTATCAATT
>CAZPAE010000420.1:0-3373 GCA_964584455.1 uncultured Thioalkalispiraceae bacterium | reverse complement strand
ATAGTCAAAGCACATCAGTGACAGTGGCATTGCAAGCAACACAAAATACACCTGTGGTGATTGGTGGCGCATTATCTACCGCGAAAACAACAGGCAGTGCGTATAGCACGGGCATTGATGCTTTAGGTGGTCATAATGAAATTGAAAATAGCGGTAGCATTACCACTATTGCCGAGGCAGATACTAATGCCGTGGGTGTCGATGTAGGGATTAGTGGTGCACAGAATTCATTACTCGTTGTACAAGGTGCGTGGGTCAATGCCATCAATACAGCTGATGCACAGGCTAATGGTATTGCCAGCGGTTCAGGTGACGATGCCATTTGGCAAACAGGAACCGTTTCTACCGAGGCCAGTGCCGATGCAAGTAGTACAACAGTCATTGTCAATGGTGCGGGAACAACCCAAGGCGGTGCGATTGCGGTGGGAATATCTAATTCAAGTACCCAGGCAGATGCAGTGGCCGTTGCGATTAATACCGATGTTATCGCTGAAGGTGAGCAGGGTGGTGGTAATGATACTGTTTATAACGCAGGTACATTAACTAGCCGTGCAAATTCTGATGCGTTAGCGGTTGGTGTTGATGTGACATTGGCTGTCGCCACACAGGCAGGTTTAGCGGCAGGTTTTGCTTGGGTAACAGCCGATACTGATGCTTCTGCTACTGCAACCGGTATTACCACTGGTGCAGGCAATGATATTGTTGAGAACCATGCGGATTTAACCGTTGATGCCATAGCCGATGCAGATAGCACATCTGTTTCTCTAACGGGTCAAGGTGCCAATACAGGTGTAAGCTTGGGTGTCGCACTGGCGAGTGCCAATACACAGGCCGATGCCAATGCTGTCGGTATCGATACCGGCGCTGGCCAAGATCAAATTCTTAACTTAGGTGCAATAACCGCGACGGCAACCACGGGTAATGTTGATGGTGATGATATTGCGCCGGTGAGTGCAACAGGCGTATCTGTAGGTGTTGCTTTGAGCCAAACTGGTTTAAGTGCTGAAGCCAGTGCGGTAGAAGCATCAACCATTGGTATTGCTGATGCCACAGGTATTCGTGCTGGTGACGGACAAGATATTGTTGAAAACCAATCAACGGTAACCGCAACGTCCAATGCTGAGGTACGTAGCGTAAGCGTAGCTGTGGCATTTCAAGCAGCATCGACAGGTGTTGCGGCAGGTGTGGCATTAACACGGGCGACCACAGAAGCCGATGCTACCAGTACCGGTATTCAATTAGGTGACACTAACCAAAATGAACTTGTAGCCTTAACTGAACAGGAAAAGTATCAACAAAAAGAAAAACAGAAAAAAGATAGCAAAGATAAAAAAGATGATAGTAAACCATCGCCTAATACAAAAGAGTATTTATTCAATACAGGCACTGTCACTGCAAGCTCGAATGCCAATGCTGTTTCTACCAGTGTTGCTGTTGAGATTGGTATTACCGGTACCGGGGTATCTGTTGGTGCAGCATTAGCGGATGCAGGGGTGCAGGCACGCTCACAAGCTAATGGTTTGATGGGCAGTCATACGGCAGCCAATGAAATTCGTAATGTGGGTCAAGTTGATGCTACGGCTAATGCTTTTGCGCAAGGTGCGAGTGTTGCTGTTAACTTACAAGGTTCGGGGCAAGGCGCAGCATTGGGTGCTAGCCTGACAAATGTGACCACCGATGCGCAGGCTACGAGTAACGGTATTATTGCAGGTAACCAAAATGATAAGTTGTTTCATGATGGTGTGCTTAACTCGACAGCTGACAGCCGTGCTATAGCCGCCAGTATTTCAGTGAATATCGGTATCGCGTATGTGCCAGGTGGTGCAGCATTGGCGGATACTTCTGTTACTGCGGCAAGTGATGCTATTGGTATATCAGCATTAGATGGCAATGACTATGTCGAAAGTCGCGATAGCCTTACTGCGACTGCTACTGCCACTGCAACGGGTGTGACTGTTGCCGTCAACGTGCTGGGGGCTTCATTAGGTGATGCCAATGTGATGGCTGATGCAAATGCCATTGGTATTGATGGTGGTCAAGATCGAGATGTGATTTTGCACTATGGAGATTTGACAACCAATGCCACAGCAAATAGTACGGGCGCCAGTGTCAGTGTTACCTTAGTAGGTGCAGCCTTATCTGATGCCACTAATAGTGCCTTTGCTACTAGTATTGGTTTGAATGGTGGTACGGAAAAAGATTTTGTCGAAAACTATGGTACGGTTTCGGCTACAGCCAATGCGACAGCACGTGCAACGGGTGTCGCCGTCACTATTACCGGTGCTGCACTTAACAACCCAATCGAAGATGCCAATACGGTAGCTGAAGCGACCGCCATCGGTATAGCTGGTGATACAGGGCGTGATCAATTATTGAATGCAGGTACATTAAATAGTACTGCCACTGCAACCACGCTTGATGTTGAAGTGGCGGTGGTGATGAATGGCGCGGCCATTGGTGATATTAGTGCTAGCTCTATTGCCAATGCTACGGGTATGGATGGTGGTGTTGATAAAGATAACTTAACCAACACCGGTACTATGACCAGTACTGCCACTGCACAGTCTACCGGGACCAATGTGGCAGTGACTTATATCGGCGCGTCATTAAATAATGTAGTAGAAGACTCACAAATTACAGCTGAAGCCACGGCCACGGGTATGTCCGGTGATGCTGAAAAAGATGGTCTTTATAATAGTGGTAGTATCACTAGCACGGCAACTGCATCAACCCGCGGTACTGGGGTCAGTGTGGCAATAACCGGTGCGGCAATGAATGATGCGAGTACGAATACCATTGCGCATGCATTAGGTTTAGATGGTGGTATTGGTAATGACACCTTATATAATGAAGGCGATGTCACGGTCAGTGCAACGGCTTCTTCAGCGGCGACCACAGTGGGCGTGAATTTATTTGGTGCGGTATTAGGTGATAGCCAAACTAATAGCGAAGCCTATGCGACCGGTATGCTCGGTAATGATGGTGATGACTGGGTAGAAAATAATGGCACCATTACTGCCTCAGCATCAGCAACTAACCAAGTAACCGATGTGGGCGTAAATTTATTGGGTGCCTCCATTGCCGACATTACCACAAATGCACTTGCTGTTACTAAAGGACTTGATGGTGGTAATGGTGAAGATATTATCGTAAACCGCGGTGCGGTCAATGTAACCGCAAGCACATCAGCCAATGCCAATGGTGATAATTGGAGTGTGGCCGGTGCCGCACTCGGTGATATTGGTATTATTGCTGATTCACAGTCTATCGGTATTGATGGTGGTGCAGGCAATGATGAGATTTATAACACAGCAGATATCACTAGTACTGCCACAACAACAGCGGCTTCTAGTGGTCGGGCTGTCATTTTAAT
>CAZPAE010000419.1:0-3396 GCA_964584455.1 uncultured Thioalkalispiraceae bacterium | reverse complement strand
GATATCACCAAAGGCAATTTAAAGGTGATGCAAACAAATTTAGATAAGTTACAAGTGCGTGCAGCTAACTATGAGCGCAGTGGTAAGCAGCCCCCGGAAAAACTGATTGCTGAAATCGACGAGCTAAAGACGCAGGTTCAAATCAAATTACGTAATATTAAGAAGCAAGAACAAAACTACCAGGTAATGGAAAAGCGTTTTGCCGCAGATTTAAAGCGATTTCGTGAATTAAAGTCAGGTAGAGTGGCTAACTAAAACTAGATTGAATGACCGGCCATTGTTGATCCCATAGCTGCAATGGTTGGCTCTTAAACTCACTACGTACAAACTGTTGTAACTTTCCTTGTAAAATACTCATGAGTAAGTTGGCCAGCGCGGGGACCGGTGCAGCAGCGGGTAATTCTTTGTTCGCTTCACCTTCACGCAAAACTTGTTTTAATTGGGTTTCAAGACGTTCATGAAATTTCTCTATACGCTTGCGTAAGCGTTCGGTTTCACCAACCAAAATATCACCGACCAGTAATCGGGTAATGCCTGGATTTTTTTGTGCGAAACCTAAAACTAATGTGACAATTTTTTCACAGCGCGATAAGGCTGATTTGTCTTCATCTAAGATACGGTTGATGAGACCAAATACTGTTTCTTCGATGAATTCGATCAAAGCCTCAAACATTTTCGCTTTACTGGCGAAGTGGCGATACAGTGCCGCTTCAGAAACACCCACTGCTTTTGCTAAGCCAGCGGTGGTAATCGGGTTGCCGGGCGATTTTTCTAACTCTAAAGCCAGGGTTTCAAGGATATGTTGACGTCGGGATACTTTCTTTTCACTCATTTTTGTTAACTCATGATCAATGAGCCGACCCCTTCGTCGGTCATGACTTCTAATAAAACCGCATGTTCAACTCGGCCATCAATAATTTGTACTTGGTTTACACCGGAGCGCACAGCATCTAACGCGCATTGTATTTTAGGTAACATGCCGCCATGAATGACGCCAGAGCTAATGAGCTCATCAACTTTCTCGGCTTTTAACCCGGTCAGTAAGCTACCTTCAGCGTCGAGTACTCCCGGTGTATTGGTCAGTAGAATTAATTTTTCTGCGTTGAGCGCCATGGCGATTTTACCCGCCACAAGGTCAGCATTAATGTTATATGATTGACCATCATCACCTACACCAATCGGTGCGATAACCGGAATAAAGTCATCTTCAACCAACATTTTTACCACGGCAGTATCAATACTATCGACTTCCCCAACATGGCCGATGTCGATAATTTCTGGGGTATTTACGGCGGGGTTTTGTTGGTTAAAGACCAGTTTACGTGCGCGAATTAAATCACCGTCTTTACCGGTGAGCCCTACCGCCTTCCCACCATGGCGATTGATGAGATTGACGATTTCTTTGTTAACTAAGCCACCTAATACCATTTCCACTACATCCATGGTTTCACTGTCGGTGACACGCATGCCGTTAATGAATTCGGATTCTTTACCTATTTTATCGAGGACTTTGCCGATTTGTGGTCCACCGCCATGTACCACAACTGGGTTCATACCCACCAGTTTCATTAACACAATGTCACGCGCAAAGCCGCTTTTTAATTCTTCATCCACCATCGCATTGCCGCCATACTTGATGACCATGGTTTTATTTTGAAAGCGCTGGATATAAGGCAAAGCCTCGCTTAAGACCTTTGCCGTATGTTTGGCTTCGATAGGTTCGATACTCATAATTATTTGGCTGAAGTATTATTGGGTGCTTATCTAATGATAAACGGAATTGCGATGGGAATCACGCTTGTTTTTAAACAAGTTGAGCCAAACGTATCTTATGTCGGGCAAATGACCGGCAACTTTGCTGCTCATGTTGCCGGGATAGTAGGCAGGATTAAGCGACGCGTACCTGGTCGCCGTTAATAAAACTATCTAGCGGTTGATTAAGTGTTTGCATTAATGCATTAAGGTCTTCGAGCTGTACATTTAATGCTTGTGTGGTGCGTTCTAGCTCAGCAATACGTGATTGTAGGGTATCACGAGACTCATTGATTTTACGTAAACTCTCTAGGCGTTTTTCCATTTGATCCTTGTGTTCTTTAATACGAGCAATCAAAGGTGCCATTGCGGCCTTGCCCCAGGCTTCGGCTTCTTGGTGTGCATTAAAGAAAGTATTACGCGCATGGGAGACCATGGAGATGAAAAACTTTTTAATCACGAAGCTTTGCTCTGTCATCGTGGTAACAGGGCTCTTACGATAAGCTTCCGCTTCATGATGCAAACGTTCCATATGACGCTTGTATTTACTCATGCTATATAGCTTCGGTTTGGTATTACCCAGGCCATGTTCGGCATTGAATTTACGGTAAATACCCTGCATCAACATATTGATTTTATCTGTCTTAGCCGAGGCTTCTTGGATGGTGTTACCAATGACGTCGAAAAAGCCGCGCATTGCATTTTTTAAACCCACGGTGGTCCAGGTATCGGCCATATTTTTACGGGTATCAGACATCAGGCTATCGAGTTCACTTAAGCTTAGAATGCTCAGTAATTCGCTATGCACATCGGTAAATAATTTTCGATTAGCTTGAAAGCTTTCTACACTTTTGTAGTAGATAGCTTGCTCGGAACGGGTTTTTTTCAGCAAGTGTGCAATCACATCTTCATTCTTGCCACTTAAGCTTTGTAGCTCTTTTAGCTGTTTACTGGCATCGTTGAGTCGTGATGAGATTAAGCTATGTGATTGTTTCACCATACTGCCAATCTCGCCCACTACGCTGTCACGTACGATTTCTTGTTTCTTAGGTAAAATATCTGTGGATAAAATGGTTTCTAAAGCAAGGATGTTGCTTTTGCGTAATAGATCTTTGTCGTGACGGATTTTAGCCAGCAAGCCTTTTTGCGCGGAAACAGGGAACACGGAAGTGTTATCGATTTCCAACATTTTTGCCGCAGTATGGCACTGGGCTTGAATGGTATTGTTAATGGTGGCTTCGTCTTTTAGCTCATCCCACAAGGTATCGACTTTATTTAAAATCACTAACCGAGCATGGCGTGTGTCTGCATCCAAGGCTTTAACATGGTGTTCCCACATTTCCATGTCTGACTTAGTGACGCCAGTATCTGCCGCTAATACAAAAATCACCGCTTGGGCGTTGGGTAACATGTTTAGTGTTAGCTCGGGCTCTGAACCCATGGCATTGAGCCCTGGGGTATCTAAGATGCTCAAACCTTCTTTGAGCAAGGGGTGAGGGAAGCTAATTAGGGCATGGCGCCACATAGGAATATCAACTTTGCCGTCGCTACCTACATGGCCTTTATCCCGTTCTGGATCGTATAAGCCTAATTTTTGTGCCTGTTCTGGGCCCACTTTCTTGGTACGGACAACTTCGCGGAAGG
>CAZPAE010000418.1:0-3409 GCA_964584455.1 uncultured Thioalkalispiraceae bacterium | reverse complement strand
CATATCTTGTAAGATGCCATCGACGTTTTGTTGAATATCACGTAGTTCATCTAATTCAGTGTCGTACCCTTGGGCAATGACACCGCCATCACGAATAAGTACCGGTGGTTCTTCAATAATAGCTTTTTGTAGTAGTGCAACGATCTTGGGAAAGCGTTGTAGTTTTATTTGCAGTGCTTGAATAGCTGGGTTGTCAATTTTATCCAATAAATCATGGATCTCAGGCAACAGTGATAAGGCATGACGTAGTTGTGCTAAGTCACGAGGGCGTGCAGAGCCTAACGCGACACGGGCTAAAATACGCTCCAGATCGCCGATAGCATGTAACACTGTTTGCAGCGGTTCATAACGAAATTCCGTTAATAATGCGGTGATACAACTTTGCCGTTGCTGTACGCATGCCCGATCACGCTCCGGTCGTTTTATCCAACGGCGCAATAGTCGGCTTCCCATCGGGGTGACCGTGCGGTCCATGACACCACAAAGGGAGTGTTTGTTTTGGCCGGTAGTGCTTTGTTCGATCTCTAAGTTACGTTGGGTTGCTGCATCTAAAATCACATAATCGGTTTGTTGTTCAACCGTGGGTAACTGAATGTGTGGTGCGTGGGTGCGTTGTGTTTCGCTAACATAGCTTAATAACGCACCGGCTGCGCAGATGGCTTGAGGTAAGGGTTCAATGCCTAGCCCAGACAGGTTATGTAGATCAAATTGTTGGCAAAGTAGTTGAGCGGCTTTTTGTTGATCAAAATACCAGCTCGCACAGGCTGTCCACTTACCATAACGTTGTAAGTTTGCATTGAAGGTCATTGCTTCATCAAAGATGACTTCGGCCGGTTGTAAGCGTTCAAATTCCGCTAATAGGGCTTCATCTTGGGTAAATTCATTGACACAGAATCGACCGCTACTAATATCAAGCATAGCAAGACCCGTTTTGTCTCGTTTTTGGTAAAGACTGACCAGTAGGTTATCTTGTTTTTCTGGTAATAGTGCTTCATCAGTGACGGTACCAGGCGTGACTATGCGAACAACTTCACGTTCAACAGGGCCTTTTGATTTTGCGGGGTCGCCGATTTGTTCGCAAATGGCAACCGATTGGCCTTGTTTGATTAAGCGTGACAAATAAGTTTCGACGGCGTGGTAAGGTACACCCGCCATGGGAATCGGTTCACCGGCGGATTGGCCGCGACGAGTGAGTGTGATGTCTAATAATTTGGCGGCACGTTTGGCATCATCATAAAACAGCTCATAGAAGTCGCCCATGCGGTAGAACAAAAACAAATGTGGGTATTGTGCCTTGATGCGGAGATATTGTTGCATCATGGGCGTATGTTGGTTGGCAGTTTTTAACTTCGGCATTTTATACAGTGTAACGAAATCTTCGGGTGGATTGTAACCATCTGTGGAATAAAACGAAAACTTGCATATTTGTGATGGGTTTGCTAACTAATTTAGGTAGATGCAGATGGAGGAAGTAATGAGCAATTATACCGAGAAGCGCAGTTATAAACGCGTCAAAGTTGAATGCCATATTCACTATAAAATGATTGATACCGAAGTCGACGAAGAAGATGTGGGCCAGCTAGAGAATATCAGCGGTCGAGGCATGATGTTTATTGCCGAAAAAGGGGTACCATTACACTCTGAATTGGAAATCCGGGTGGCCCCTGGAAATGAATTAACTCCCCCATTACATGCGCGTGTTGAGGTAGTTCGTATGGAAAAGCAGCGCCGCGGTAATGGTTATGAAATCGGTGCCGTGATTCGTCAGACTTATGAATAACTGATCAAACCGTCACATCTAATCGATTGAGCAGTTCTGCTTCGCCATTGAGTTCAGTTCCTTGATAAGCTCTGCGAGCTTGTTCGCCCCGGTGGGTCAGGTTTTGATCAAACATCGGTTGTACGTTGATGGTGCGGCGTGTTTGATGGGGCGCGGTGGTAACAGAAGGCGTGGCGTTAACCGCGGCGGGTTGTGTATTGTGTTGGCTGTGTTTATGTTGCGCGCGTGACGAATCCGGCGGGTTAGATCCCACAGTAATAATAGGTAGGTTGTGGGGAGAACCAATGTACATCTAGTGATATACGGATCATGAGCCCGAAAGTTGAGTAAAAAATCCCATTTTTTAGCATCCATATGACACCAAATGACCACGATCTATACCAATTGGCTGAGCGATTAGGCCAAACTTTATTGGACCAACAATTATGTTTGGCCACGGCAGAGTCTTGTACTGGCGGCTGGGTTGGCAAAGTCATGACCGATGTTGCTGGTAGTTCCAGCTGGTATGAGCGAGGCTTCATTACCTACACTAACCAAGCCAAACAAGATCAATTAGCCGTTTCAGCGGCAACACTACAGGCACACGGTGCGGTGAGTGAAGCCACAGCACAGGCAATGGCTGCTGGCGTGTTGCAGTTTAGTCATGCGCAATTGAGTTTAGCGATCACAGGCATTGCGGGTCCTTCCGGCGGTAGTGAGCAAAAACCTGTAGGGCTGGTGTGGTTTGCTTGGTCACGCAAAGAGGCCCAGACCATTGCGACCTCACAAGTATTTAAGGGGGATCGTGAAGCGGTACGCCGTCAGGCGGTATTGTATGCCTTAGAGGGCGTGTTTCAATTGCTCTAATCTTGATGCAATGCCCAGGCGGCAAAGGGCTCAATATCTTGCCGGTTCATCAAGGCAAGTTGATAGAGCTTAGGATTAAGATGGTGATCCGCTGAGGTATCCACCATCAAGCGCTGCAAGACATAAGCAATCAAAGCACGGCGTACTTTGATCTCAATATGCTGATTTTGAGCACCATAATCTAAGGCTAGGCTCGCTTGTTGGGCGGGGGCTAGTTTGGGGTGTGGGCTCAGTTGTAGGCTAATGACCTCGCTCCAATCATCATCATACTGGGCACTGGATTCAGCTAACACATCTAGGCATCGAGCTTGGGTAAAACGAGATAAGACAAAATCCCGAAAGTCATAGGTCTCATCACTATAAGCACGCACATGCCAACGTAAGCCGGTATTTACCAGTGCATGGGGCTCGATGGTTCGCTGTTGCTGGCTGTCTCGTTCGGTCATGGAGTGATAGTGAATTTCCAGTTTTTGATGGTGACGAATTGCTCGGGTGATTTGGGCTAAAACCGCTTTATCTGGCAAACGGTGCGGCAAGGGTAGCTCAGCCATGGTTACACCATACAGTGGCTCATTAGCATGAGGTCCACCAAGACTGGTTAGGTTTTGCGCCATCATGGGTAAAACCACGGCTGGCGAGAGATCCGCAAATAGCGGACTGAATTGTTCATGGGGGACAAATCCAAACACGCTGTGCTTGTAATGCAGATTATCCGGTGCCAGCTGGCCATATAGTTTTAAGTCTTTGGTTAAGCCTTCTGATGTTAAGACTAGTGATAAATTT
>CAZPAE010000417.1:0-3414 GCA_964584455.1 uncultured Thioalkalispiraceae bacterium | reverse complement strand
TTTACTTAATGCCGCCAAAGGTATCATCGCCAAACCGCCGAAGAAAAAACCTTTAAAACTGTATCAGCGCCTAGCATCTTATAAATATGCACGGCCATTACTGGCGAAATTCATGACCAAACAGGTGGCAAAAAAAGCACCGCGTGCCCACTACCCAGCACCTTATGCGTTAATCGATCTGTGGGTACAATATTTTGATGATCCACGCGAAATGCTCAATCAAGAGGCCCAGTCCGTTGCCCGCCTATTAGTGGGTCGTACAGCGCAAAACTTGATTCGCGTATTCCTATTACAAGAGCAACTCAAAACTTTGGGTAAACTCAAAGGCTATGCGCCACAACATGTACATGTGATTGGTGGTGGTGTCATGGGCGGTGATATTGCCGCTTGGTGTGCTTACCGTGGTTTCACGGTCACCATTCAGGATCAGAAAAATGAAGCCCTAGGTAAAGTCATTCAACGTGCCCATGGTTTTTTCAAAAAACGACTCAAAGATAGACGCTTAATTACCGCTGCGATGGATCGTTTAATTCCCGATATTAAAGGGAACGGATTAAAACGAGCCGATGTGATCATCGAAGCTATTTTTGAAGATGTGCAAGTAAAACAAGATCTGTTCAAATCCGTTGAGGCAGTAGCCAAGCCAGATGCTATTTTGGCCACCAATACCTCCAGTATTCCGTTAGATGAAATTAATGTCGCGCTAAAAGAGCCTTCGCGTTTAGTGGGTTTACACTTCTTTAACCCCGTGGCACTTATGCCCTTAGTGGAAATTGTTAAAAGTAAAACTACCGACGAGAACGTTGCTACCCAAGCCGCTGCCTTTGCACGTAAAATCGAGCGTCTCCCGTTACCGGTCACCAGCACCCCAGGTTTCCTCGTCAATCGCATCTTAATGCCTTATTTGATGGAAGCCGTGGTCCTGGCTGACGAAGGAGTACCTTTATCCGTCATTGACAAGTCAGCCACGGACTATGGCATGCCCATGGGCCCGATTGAGTTAGCCGATACCGTCGGATTGGATATTTGTTTACATGTTGCGAAAAATTTATCACAACATATGAGTATTGAAATCCCTGAACATTTACAAAAGATGGTTGACCGTGGTCAGCTCGGACGTAAATCCGGTAGCGGCTTTTATGTGTTTAATAAAGGCAAGCCGGTCAAAGAGAGTCCACCAAAAGACTACGTTCCCCCTGTCGACTTACAAGATCGACTTATCTTGCGATTTTTGAATGAAGCGGTATCCTGTCTACGTGACCAAGTGGTGGCATCTACAGACCAAGCCGATGCTGGTATTATCTTCGGTACCGGCTTTGCCCCGTTTCGCGGTGGTCCGTTTAATTATATTGCCTATCGTGGCAGTGAACAGTTACAAAAGATGTTAGAACATTTAAAACAACGTTATGGACCCCGCTTCGAAGCTGATCCGGGTTGGCAAACCTTAACGTTAGATAAAGAAGGCACAGATTGATATATGCGTAGTAATAACGAAAGAATCATGCTCGCCGATGCGAATAATTTAGCGCATCTATTTTGCTTGCGCGTTCGGCGCACCCCCCATAAAGTCGCCTTTCGTTATTTTGATGATAACTCACAACAATGGACTGATATTACTTGGTCACAAATGGCCGATCATGTTGCCCAATGGCAGGCCGCATTAAAGCAAGAAAATCTTGGCCCCGGCGATCGGGTGGCATTAATGTTAGATAACTCGCCACAATGGGTGATGTTCGAACAAGCTGCCATTGGCCTTGGCTTAGTCGTTGTACCTTTATATACCAATGATCGGGCAGAAAATATTTATCACATTGTTGATGATGCCGAAATTAAGGTCTTCTTTATTCAAACCGAAGAGCATTGGCAGCGAATCAAACCCGGTTGTAAAGAACGACCTCAGCTACAGCGGGTAATCTGCCAAGCCTCGATCCAAGATAATGATGAAGCGCGATTGGTCAGCTTAGAAAACTGGTTACCCGATGCCACCCAACGCTACCCGCTGAGTGAACTCAGTTTACACAAAACCAGTTTAGCCACTATCGTGTATACCTCTGGTACCACGGGTAAACCCAAGGGCGTCATGCTCAGCCACCAAAATATTCTTTGGAATGCTGATAGTGGGCTTGATAGTGTCATGGCTTACGAGGATGACGAGTTTTTATCATTCTTACCCCTGTCGCACATGTTTGAGCGTACAATTGGTTATTATTTAGTAATATTCAGTGCCAGTACTATTAACTATGCTCGCTCCATTGAGCAACTCGCTGAAGATTTATTAACAGTTAAACCTACTGTGTTGATTACCGTTCCGCGCATTTTTGAGCGAGTATATAACAAAATCAAAACCCAACTTTCTTCTAAACCACCAATTGCACGTTTCTTATTTAAGAGTACTGTTAATGTCGGTTGGTATCGTTTTCAAAAACAGCAAGGCAAAGTGGGTTGGCATCCCAAACTTTTATTTTGGCCATTACTCAATTTACTGGTGGCGAAAAAAATTCTCAATAAGCTCGGTGGCCGTATGCGGGTGGCAGTCAGCGGTGGTGCACCCTTAGCTGCTGAGGTTGGCAGAACCTTTATTGGTTTGGGTTTAACTATCTCACAAGGCTATGGTATGACTGAAACTAGCCCTGTCGTCTCAACCAACAAACTCGATGACAATGAACCCAGTAGTGTGGGTACTGCGCTACGTGATGTGGAAATAAAGTTGGGTCATCTCGATGAGCTATTAGTGCGTTCACCTGGGGTGATGTTAGGTTATTGGAATAACGAGCAAGCCACCCAAGAAATTATTGATGACGATGGCTGGATACATACCGGTGACATCGTGAAACTGAAAAATAAACATATTTACATCACCGGCCGTATTAAAGAAATTTTAGTCTTATCCAACGGTGAAAAAGTCCCACCGGCTGATATTGAAATGGCGATTTCTGGCTATCCACTGATTGAACAGATCATGGTGATTGGCGAGCAAAAGCCGTATCTCAGTGCTATTACAGTAATCGATCAAGCTGAATGGGAAAAACTTGCCGCTGAACAGGGTATCAGTGATATTGAAAAGAATTTAAACCACCCCGAGATTAATCAACAAATACTCAAGAGTATTAATATGTTGATTCGTCATTTCCCCGGCTATGCAAACATCTATCGGGTACATAATACCTTAGAGCCTTGGACCATTGAAAATGGTCTTACCACACCCACCTTAAAGCTCAAACGGCATGAGATTTATAATAAATTCAAAGCCGAAATTGATAATCTTTATGAAGGACATTAATGCCTCAACATTCTGATCAAATGCCCGATACCGCACCAGCAATTCGGGTTCTAGCCATGCCTGCCGACACCAATGCCGCTGGTGATATTTTTGGTGGTTGGCTAATGTCACAAGTAGATATTGCTGGCAGTATT
>CAZPAE010000416.1:236-3419 GCA_964584455.1 uncultured Thioalkalispiraceae bacterium | reverse complement strand
AGCACAACAACAAAAACCAAATTGATATGTCGCTTATGAATAACAAGATAAAAATACTTATTACGCTAGTTTGTTGCCTGGCGCTCATTTTTATTTTGTTTATCCTGTTTAACCCCTTTAAAAAAGTAACAGCCTTAGATGATTTAAGATATATCGGTGTATCGTCTGGTAGGCTAATGGAACGGCACCTTGAGTTTTATGAAAACTATCAAGAAACATACGCTTTTGAACGCGTGCTGCATCAGTTTTTATTCGGGGATCAAACTCATGTACAAAACCAAGCCATTCAGGCTTATGAAGAAGTGCTATCGCATTTTGATGCATTTCCACAAGATACACCCGCGTGGGATATTCTCAACACAAAGTCACGCTGGCTAATTACCATAGCAGAGAAAAAAGACACTGCGGCCCTACGTGAAGCCTTAAAAGAATTCACCAATAACCCGGAAGAAGAAGTGATCGCCGAGGCGGTTAAATTCGCCTACCTAACAGAAGAACACAATACATTCTCACCAGAAATTTTCACTGGCGCAACGATTATTGCCAATGGCTGGGCAAAAGATCGCTTGCAACTAAAAATTAACACCCGATTAAACAAGCCCTACTTTGTTAACTTATATAGCCAACGCCTTAACAATAATGGTAAACGACTGAGACAAAACTTATTACATTTAGTTATCAGCGTCAGCCTGGTTATTATTATTGGTCTATTTGTGATACTGCGTTATAGACCATTTTATACGCCCTCACCATGGCAATCGGGGATTATGCAAAAACCCTGGTCATTTCACGATGGCTTATTTATTTGCAGTATCGCCGCTGTATTAGGGCTGGTTATATGGGTGACGCCCCACCTATTGTCGCGTACATTTTTCCAGCCCTCTGTTTTCACCATGTGGACGACGCTGTTTGCCTCTATACCCATGTTATGGCTCATGCATAAATATCTGTTAGCACCACGTGGTTTTTCTTTAATTAGTGCCTTTGGTTTAAAAATAAAATTAAATGAAATACCACGTTTCATTTCTATCACCCTATCTCTACTGGCGTTAGAATTAACTGGTTTGTTAATCATTGGCTGGGGAACTTGGCAACTGGGTGTAGAAACACATTGGTCTTCGGGAATTCATGAGCGTCTTATCTTTGGCCCCATTGAAACCGTTATATTAAGCAGCATAAATATTCTGCTGTGGGCACCGATACTGGAAGAAATTGGATTTCGCGGATTACTGTATACAACATTACGTCAACGACTTACACCTACTTTAGCCATTGTCATTAGCGCCATCATATTTAGTTTATTACATTTAAAATCCATTAGTGGTTTTTTATCTATATTCTGGAGCGGCCTTATCTTAGCTTATGCCTATGAACGCTATCGTAGCTTATTACCCGGCATTGCAATTCATAGCATTGGTAACTTAATGTACTTAAGTGTCATTTTACTCTTTTATCGTTAAGCCTATTTAGGCATAATACGCCGCATTAAATCATACAAAGAGTCGTTTACAACCATGGCACGTGTAAAAGTTTACAGTACCGGCATCTGTCCCATTTGTGACAATACCAAAAACTTACTCACTAAGTGGGGTATTGATTATATTGAAGCCCGTGTTGATCAAGATCGTACTGAACTAAAAGAAATGCTTACTATCTCGGATGGCGCACGTACTGTGCCGCAAATTGCGATTGATGGTAAATGGATAGGTGGTTTTGCTGCATTAACTGAGCTGCATATGGATGGGAAACTGGACGAACTGGTTCAATAGCCTAACTACTTGCCTCAGCTAACAACGCTGAAAGTTCAAACTGTCGATCAATCCTTTGGTAAGGGCACTGAAAACCCAACTCTATTGCAGTTAATGCTAATCCAGTATCAGCCTTATTGCCTCTCCCATAACGAGGATCGCCCATCACAGGATGGTTAATCATATTTAAGTGGCGACGAATTTGATGGGTCCGTCCTGAGTGAATCGTTACCGCTAACGTACTGGTATCAGTATCTGCATCATACGATTCACAATAATATTCACTACGTGCTGTTTTACCATCTAATGGTGATGTAATCAGACCTTGTTGTTCTGTCTTACCTTTTACAATCACACGATACTTTTTATCGATCTGTTGACGTTGAAATAACTGTGATAAATGTCGGGCCGCCGTTTTATTATGTGCTAATAACACTAAACCCTGTGCCTCACGATCTAGGCGATGCACCATATATACAGGTTTTCTCAATGGGTGTTGTAATTGCGCTAAACGTAATAACGATAAGTGATCACCAAACTGATTACCTTGCGATAATAAACCCGCCGGTTTAAACCAAACGCTATATTCTTCATGTCGCCATAAACATTTTGGTGCAGGAGCAGTACGTTCTAAAATCGTTTCATCATAATAAAACTCGATGCTGTCCCCTACGCGTAATGCGACTGAGGCTTTGCGGATGCGCTGCATTTTACCCTTGCCTTTGCGCAACCAAACAGCACCTTTTTGCATCACCTCTTTTATTTTTCGCTTACTTAGACCGGACTTAGCTACTAGCAGATCGATTAAAGGTCCAGCTTGCTTTACTGTTAGTTCAAACTGAATAATCGGTTTTTGAGTATGACGTGCAGGTAAATCGAGTGACATAATCGAAATTATAACTTGTCATGTTGACAAAAAGCATCTACTACCGCGTTCCAAGCTGCAGCAATATTTTCCATTGCATAACCGCCACCGCCCATGGCCATGATACGTCCTTGGCTATATTTATCTGCTAACTGACAAAGGCGCGCCGCGGCATGTTGATGTGCCACAGCAGAATAATGCATGTGAGTAATGGGATCACCCTTTAAACTATCTGCACCGCACTGTAATAAAATAAATTCTGGCTCCGCTGTTTCGATAAACTGTTCAGCTTGCGCCCAAGCCTCATAAAATGCCGTATCATCGGCGTACATCGGCATCGGAATATTGAGCTTGGTTCCTTTTGCCGCAGCTTGCCCTACTTCATCGGCCGCACCGGTGCCAGGATACAAGTATCGACCATCTTCGTGTAAATCGACAAAATATAATCTAGGCTCAGATTCAAAACCATAGAAAACACCATCCCCATGATGCGCATCGATATCAACATATAACACCCGACTTAAGCCATAAACAGACAAAAGCTGCGCAATGGCAACAGCACAATCGTTG
>CAZPAE010000416.1:0-208 GCA_964584455.1 uncultured Thioalkalispiraceae bacterium | reverse complement strand
TCAGCACGAGCATGATGCAAACCGCCAATGGGTGTAAAGCCGCGACGATATTGCCCCTGCATAATCCGCGCAATGCCATCTAGTGTGGTCGCCACGACCGTACGTGCTACCTCGAATACACCTGAAAATGCGGGTGTATCGGCATCTAATAAACCCTCGCCATGCTCTGAGGCTTGCTGCACCATAGCAATATACTCATGCGTATGAA
>CAZPAE010000415.1:0-3421 GCA_964584455.1 uncultured Thioalkalispiraceae bacterium | reverse complement strand
TGCAAAAAATCGCAACTACGTGGTTAAATCAGCATTACGCTGGATGACGGTAAATATGCAACAAACTCAGAAACGATTAAATATTCTCGATCTAAGAGATTCGCCTTGGGTCGATGGACCAGGTAGAACTATTTTAGATTGTGCGCAGTCACTCGAGGGTGAACGTTTCCATTTTATTATTGGTTCTTTTTCAGGGGGCGCGCAAAAAACATCTGAGTATGCTGAAGAAGCAAAGCGACGACAATTAGAGCTTGCTGTTATTAAAGAAACAAAAGCATTTGATATGAATGTTGTTCGACAAATAAATGACTTGATTGACCAACATGATATTGATGTTGTGCATACGCATGATTTTCGTTCTAACTTATATGGTTTATATTGTGCTAGAAAAAAAAGCATACCTGTTATTAGTACGGTGCATGGTTGGATTGCCAATGATCTAAAAGGTAAGTTATATCGACTCATTGATAAAATCCAGCTGCGTTTTTTTGATCATATTGTTTCTGTTTCAGCAAGGACGGCGGGGTTGTTAAAAAAAGCATGGATAAATAATAAAAAGCTTACCATCATTAGTAATGCATTAAAGACAGAACAGTATCTTCCAGATAAGCAAAATAATGCCTTTCGAAAAGAGCTGGATGCTTCCGACAATACGTTGCTGATTGCCAATATTGGTCGTTTGAGCCCGGAAAAAGGCCAACTGGCTTTTTTGCAAGCAGGGCTAGCGGTGTATCAGCAAAACCCAAATATCAAGCTTATCCTGATTGGTATTGGTCCAGATGAGACAATACTGCAAGATTTTGTACAGCAAAATAACATGCAAGACTATGTTGTTTTTGCTGGGTTCAGGAAGGATATGATCGATATATATAATAGTATCGATTTGGTCGTGCAAAGTTCGTATACAGAGGGTATGCCGAATGTTGTGTTAGAGGCATTGTTAATGGAAGTGCCGGTGATTGCCACAGATGTGGGTGGAACAGCTGAAGTACTACAGGATCAGAAGACGGGTTTATTGATCCAGGCCGGTGACCATGATGAATTGGTTAAACAAATTCAATTGTTTGTTTCTCAGCCAGATAAATTAAGAGGGATGGCGAGGCAAGGGCGATCACATATGTTGCAAGACTTTAGTCATACCAACCGTGTTACTAAACTTAGCCAAGTTTATCTGGCAACCTGTGCAGGATAGAGAAAACCTGATATGACATTTTACTACGGACTTGTCATCACTTTATATCTGGAATACATCAGGCCTGGTGTAGATATACCGGTTATTGCAGCGTCTAAAATTCCGACTATTTTGCCATTAACATTGTTCGTAGCATCTTTATTTGTCGCCACCAAACATAGTCATGGTGTTGTGTTTTCCCATGCCAATATAAAATGGTTACTGTTTTTTTTCTTGTTAATTATTTTGTCTGTATTGACTGCCGATGTAACCTCATTTGCATTTACTCGGTTTGAGCAAGCACTCGGTTATTTATTCGTATTTTACATGATAGCTCGTTATGTAGATGATTTTGATAAATTAAAAGGCATTTTAAAGACTATTTGCTTTATTCATATCTACTTAATTATTCGTAACTCAGATCTCATTTTAAACCCCGAAACACGTCATTATGTTGTTGGCGCACCGTTTCTCGGCGACGGTAATGATTTCTCTCTATCCTTATGCATTACTTTTGCCATGTGTTTATTCCTTTGGTTAGATGCATCGACCAAGAAAGCTAAATTATTTTACCTTGGGTTACTGATACTGATTACCTTAGCGATTATCGGTACCCAGTCACGCGGTGCCACATTAGGTTTAGCAAGTATCCTCGGTTATTTATGGTGGGAGAGCCGCAATAAAATGATTGGTTTAATTGCCGTGGCAATTTTAATCGTTGCGGCACTTTTATTTGCTCCCCCCCAATATTTTGAACGTATGCAGACACTGCAGAACTATGAAGAAGAGAGTTCTGCTATGGGGCGTATCGATGCGTGGACACATGCGACTGAAATGGCGGTAGCAAGTCCTATTATTGGTATTGGTGCAGGACACTTTGGTATGCGGCATGGTTTATCTGCGCACTCTATGTATTTTCTCGCTTTGGCGGAACTTGGGTTTCCAGGGATATTTTTTATTCTGGCTTATCTATTTACTAACTTTAAACGTAATGCACGAAGGATGAAAGAAATAGGCAAAGATCCACCTAGCCCATTACGGTTACGGTACAGACGATTATTTTTATGTCTGAATGGTAGTTTACTTGGGTTTGCCGTATCGGGTACTTTTTTGTCCGTTTTATACTATCCACACATTTATGTGTTAGGTGCAATATGGTTCTGTGCCCATGTGATTTATCTAAGAGAGATAGATAAAGAGGATGCAGAAGCTGAGCCTGCAACAACAAAATAATATGATATAGGGTTATATTTTGATTAATTTACTGATTATAAATGGCACATTACATATTGGCGGTGCAGAACATGTTATATCAAACATGGTGCACAGTTTTGATATGTCAAAATTAAATATTTATGTATGTCATTTAAAAGAAGGTGGTGTTGTTAGCCAAGAACTGTCTGAGCAAGGGTTTAAGGTAGTTGCTCCCCCTAAGAAAGTAAAGATGAACTACTTGTCTGCCTTAAACCTTCGAGCTTTAGTCAAAGAGTTGAAAATAGATGTGATGCATACGCATGATCTCGGTTCTTTCTTTGATGCTTCTTTATGTCGTCTGCTAACACCATCAGTAAAACATATTCATACTTTTCACTTTGGTAATTATCCACACCGACCAAAGAAATATTTACTAATGGAAAAGCTATTTTGGCGTGTACCTGATCAACTAGTGGCTGTCGGCAATGCACAAAAGAAGGCAATTCAATCAACATTCAATATTCCAGATAGTAAAATAATGACTATCTGGAATGGCATTACCAAACCACAATCAGATTTGTTGGCTGAATTAAAAACGAAACAAAATAGTGGCAAAATTATCATTGGTAGTATTAGTACTTTAATTCCTCAAAAAGCCATTGATGAGTTACTAGAAGCCATTGCTATCGTACGCCAGTCTTGCCCGAATATTGAACTAATCATTGCCGGTGATGGCATATTAAAAGAATCATTACAGGCGAAAGCAGAATCACTTGGTGTGAATGATTTGATTACTTGGCTAGGCTGGGTGAAAAATGCGAGTAGTACGGTTTTGCCGTTGTTTGATATTTTTGTGCAATCATCCCATTGGGAGGCGATGTCTGTCGTGGTGTTAGAGGCCATGGCGATGGGTAAGCCTATCGTAGCAACAAAAGTGGGCGAAAATAATGATGTTATCATTGATGGTGAAAGTGGTTTAATCGTTGAGCCTGGTGATGTAAAGAATTTTGCTAAGCAGCTAATTAACTTAATTGAGAATGAGCAACTTAGAAAAAC
>CAZPAE010000414.1:0-3423 GCA_964584455.1 uncultured Thioalkalispiraceae bacterium | reverse complement strand
ACTCACTCGAACGCAGACCCGCTAACACCAAATGCTCTGCAGGCTCAACCGATTCGGCAACCGTCAACGCCAAACCATGCACCAAAGCAGGATCATCAATGTAACCTTGTCGAATAGTCATTGCCTGATTGGTGCCATCCACTAAGTCATTATAAATGCGTAAACCACCGCGATAAAATTTATCCTCAATAAACGAACCCGACTGTGCACGTTGTAGCGGTGTTAACCCTAAATCAAACCCTTCGGCAGATGCCCCAGTACGGTGTGCTGCGGGAATAACCCCACGGGGGCGTAATGCAGGGCGCGGTAAGTCAGTGAGTAACCCTCGTTCATATGCCGAACCTAGTGCCGACGATAACCTATCCAGTTCACCATAGGCATTGGTACGATGATGAATACCTTGGCTACCAAGAAAACCGGTGACATCATCATAACGTGCTTGTGCCACAATACTATTCCCAATGGCATTACCAAAGGCGTTAGTCGCGACACTTTGCCAATCTATCTTACCCCGTGCACCTACTAACATTTGTGCACCTTGACTCACTGCCCCTTTTGCCAGCTCATGACCCACACGGCGCGCAAACCCCTGCGCTGTAAATTTTGCAGGGCCTTGACCATTACTCCCCGGAAGCTTTGCAATAATCGGTGCTGCAATCACCGAAGCGGCCACACTCTTCCAACTAAATGTCTCTTGTTCGCCAACCAGGATATTAATCCCCTGGTTAACCGCATTGCTCACCGCAGCATTCGCTATCGTTCTTGCCACACCTTTACCAGAAATGAATGAACCACCAACACCGGCTGTGATCCCCGCAGATAAGCCTGCTGTCGCAACTTGTTTCCACGAAAACTTTTCTTGTACCCCTAAACCAATACCTACAATTTGACTTGCAATACTTCCTACTGCCGCTCCTGCTGCTGCTGCCGCAAATGCCAAACTAGTTGCTAAGGCAGCCCCAGAAGCAGTAACTGCAGTGCCAGCGAGGGCGGCTGTGCCAATACTCCAAGTACTTGATCCCACCGCACCTAACGCAGATGCCGCTGCTCCCGCAGTAAAGACCGTGACCACTACGGCGACAACAATGATTGCAATCATAGCTAAAGCATTACAACCACCTTTAGGATTAGGTGGTGGTGGTGGGTCCGGGAATGGAATGGTCGGTGTGGTGTCGCCAATAATTTCACTGGCATTGTAAGGTTTGAACGTGTTTGAGTTATTATGAATATTACTCACACTATTCGGGATGGTGAGGCTCATACCTACTTTAAGATCACTATCGCCAGATAACCCATTGGCATCAGCAATTAGGTACCATAGGGCAGCGTCACCATATACGGCTAATGCAATAGACTGTAGCGTATTACCGGCACTGACAGTGTAACTACTGGGTGTTTGTGCCGGATATACTTCACTAACTGGCGTATAGTTATAATCAAAATCAGCTGTGGTACCCCCTTGCCCATCTGGCACTAAGGAACCAACCGCCTTACCATTGGCATAATAATAATATTGAGTATTGTTACTTTCACGTTTTTGGACAATAAGACCGTTAGTATTAACAATAAAATCCCGTGTCGGAATATCATTGAACGTATCGACCACTCTAATCAAATTGCCATTGGTATCATAGGTTGATGTTGTCTCACCAGTGTTTGTGGGTGAACCATATTGATAATATACAGTTACTTGGCCATCTATACGCGACTCTTTATAGCTATCGAGTTTTAGGTAGTGGTAATTATAGGTCTGTGAATAGCGTGTACCGGTATGTACATCTAGGGTGTAATACAATCGGTTGCCCGCTGCATCATAACTATTGGCATAGTCATAGCGTAATGTAGATACATTTGTATTAGATGAGTTATAGTTTTCTTGGCGTAATAATTGACCGTTGGCATTATATGTTGATACACGACGTTCACTAATATTGCCAGGGCTACTATAGCTAACAAACTCAGTTTGACGCCCCGCCAAATCATAATCACGTGAACTGATTAACTGGCCATCACGATTGATAGTGGTTAGCCGGTTCATAGCATCATAGTTATAAGAGTCTTCTACTTGCGTATTGCCTTCATAGGTGCGTGCACGACGGCGATTCCCCGCTGCATCATACTCAAGCTCGATCCCCTTATTCACGGTCATTTGAATACTGTTACCCACTAACTCACCTTGGCTGATGACAATTCGATTCACAGCATCATAGGCATACCAATGATCAACAGTTTGTGGTTGATTATTGGTATCAAAATAGGTTGTTAGGGTACGACGGCGATTATTGTTCGCATCATACAAGAACTGGGTATCAAACCGATTATCCTGAACTCGGCTAACCCGATTTAACTCATCATAGGCAATGTGCACATCTTGATACACTTCTCCCGTGTTTAAATCGGCAAACCGCTCTCGCGTTTGGTTGCCATTGAGATCATATTCGTAGGTTGTTTCACGGTTTAACGCACCATCAAAAACACGTTTGAGTTTACCATCTTCATAATAAGTGTAATTGAGGTTTTGTCCCCGACTATTAGTCTGCTGGGTCAATTGCCCCATCTCGTTATAACTATAGTTATAATCATTACCGCCTAAGTCTTGGTAATCTACTAACCGACCAAAATAATCATAGGTCCAATATTGAATATCACCGTTACCGTTACCTTCGCTAATTTTGTTACCGCGCACATCATAAGTTGCAGAGGTATAATTATATGTTCGGTTTTGTACCGCATCCTCAGGTAAACGGGTCAATACCAAGTGACCAAACTGATCATAATAAAACCGGGTTATCTCACCCATCGCATTTGTTACGCTAGTGCGATGCCCCATTTCATCATAGGTATAATGTTGGTAGCCTTCTGGTAAGGTTTCTTGTACCAGTCGGTCATTACGATCATAAGCATATGTGGTGGTATTACCAACCGCATCAGTACGCTGTGTTTTACGGCCTAAGGCATCATAGCCATATTTTATGCTACCACCATCAGCACGGTATTCAGCAACGAGTTGGCCTGCCGCATCATAACGCTGACCATTCACATGGCCATTAGCATCACGCTGTGCGATAGCACGGCCAAGTGCATCGTAGAATGTAGTAATAGTGGGACGATCGTTATTCGCATCGGCATCGGTATTTAAATTTGTGCCTTGCTCTGTCCAAATATCCGTTTGCGCCTGCGCTTGAACGAGCACTTGGTTAGCATAGTTATAAGTATACTGCGCTGTGTTCCCATTGGCATCGGTCAGACTAATCACATTTCCCCACCGATCTACGGACTGGCTTTGCGTAGGCTGGTAATGACTCACCACAGGCTCGTTAATAGGAATTAACGTTTGCCCACCACGCTTAATTTCGAGCGGCGATACGGCCGGGTCAGTCTCACTGTCTAACACCACCGCCCCATTAGCCATCAACTGATACG
>CAZPAE010000413.1:0-3444 GCA_964584455.1 uncultured Thioalkalispiraceae bacterium | reverse complement strand
AGGGATAGTGGCGCCAGTACGTTCTTCTATTTCTTTATCGCTGTCAACAAACGTGTAATGAAGTATTTTTGCCAATTGTCGCCCAATGGTGGTTTTACCCACGCCCATTGGTCCAACAAGGAAAATATTTTGCCCGGATTTCATTGTATTATTTTAAACGGGTTTGGTGTTTAAATCCTACCTGAAAAAATAAGGCCAGCAATAGCTGGCCTTATTTTGATATTTAACAATACCGCACCGCTAAATCGTGGCGTCTTGTTTAACAATTTTAGGTGTCACAAAGATCAATAACTCAGACTTATCGTCTTCTTCAGACTTGGTCCGGAACAAGAAACCCACTAAAGGTAAATCACCGAAGAAAGGCACACGGGTCACCGAGTTAGTTTTAGTTTGTTCGTAAACGCCACCCAATACGATGGTTTCACCGTTGTCGACTAATACACGAGTCGTCACCTCATTCTTGTTAATGGGTGGAGCACCAAAACCGTTTGTACCGGTAAAAATAGCATTGGCAAAATCTGCAGAATCTTTGGTTACTAATAAATCTAAATTAACACGATCATCAGGCGTAATCGAAGGCGTCACTTCTAATTTCAAAACGGCTTCTTTAAATGCAATTGTCGAAGTACCAGCATCACCACTACTTTGTAAATAAGGTATTTCTTGACCGGTTAAAATTCTAGCCTGGTGTTGATCCGAAGTAATTACTTTCGGACTAGAAACAATCTCGGTTTGACCTTCGGCTTCTGCTGCTGACAATTCTAAATCTAGTAAGGTGCCAAAAGGCAATTTAGCAATAGCTAAACCAATTGAACCTGCCGCACCACTCACCGGTAAATCAACATTCAATCGATCGGCCAAACCAGGAGCCGTACCAGTACGTGCCGTATTAGCACTAGTTGAAGAACCACTTATACCTAATGCCGAACTACCAGAAGAGCCTTCAGTACTCACACCAAATCGCACACCGAGTTCGTGGCTATAGTTGGTGGTCACTAAAACAATGCGTGATTCAATTAATACTTGGCGAATCGCAATATCAAGTTCTTCTACCAAAGCAACAATAGCATCAATGTTCGCTGCGGTATCCTGCACCAAGAGTTTATTAGTGCGCTGATCAACCGTTACGCTCCCTCTTTTTGATACTAATGAATTGTTTTCTGTCTGTAGTATGGTAGCCAGCTCGCTCGCCTTAGCATAATTGACCTGGATCGATTCGCTAATAATCGGTGCTAACTCAACAACTTGTCTCTGCGCTTCTAACTCAATCTTCTCTTGTGCGGCTAATTCTGCAGCCGGCGCCACAAGCATCACATTGCCTTTTTGGCGCTTATCCAAACCTTTTGTTTTAAGGATAATATCTAGCGCTTGATCCCAGGGTACATTCTTCAATCGTAACGTCACATTGCCTTCTACCGAATCACTGGTCACCATATTCACACCAGTAAAGTCAGCAATCAACTGTAATACAGCTCGCACTTCAATATTTTGAAAATTCAAAGAAAGCCGCTCGCCGGTATACTGCTTTTTCTTTTTCTTCTGAATGATATCTTTTGGCTTAACAAACTTTTTCACATCTAGGTTAATTCGATTATCAGATTGATAACCTAAATGTTCAAACTGTCCGGCACCAGTCACCACAACCCGTACGTCATTACCATGTTTAAATGCATCGATAGTTCGTACCGGGGTACCGAAATCAAGTACATCTAAGCGACGCTCTAAGTTCTCTGGCAAATTCACATCTTGTAGTGTCATGATAATCTGATCACCACGACGACTCATATCCATAATGGTATTCGGATTAGAAACAGTCACAACCACACGACCCTGACCTGATTCACCACGACGGAATTGCACATCTTGCACAATATTACCAGCGCCACCTGGTTCAGGAATAAAGTCATTTGATGATGACGCATTACCTTGCGATCCAGCACCAGTGGCACCTAAATTCACCACGATATTATTACCTTTACGATCAATCGTATAAGGTGTTAAACGTGCTAAATTGATCACAACCCGAGTACGACCACCCGCTTCTACCGCATTGATATTACGCGCTAAACCAATACCCACATCAATACGTTTACTTTTTAGGTTACTTTTAGTTGCAGGAAAATCCAACGCAATCCGTGCTGGATTATCAATGGTAAAACTACCAGGCTCTGGTGCATCACCTGACATATGTAGTGTCACTTCGATTTGATCACCACCGACTGAGGTAAAACTAATATCTTCTAAGCTTGCCGCAGCATGGGCTTGGGTTGCCAACAAACTGCCAAGCACACTTAGCAGCAACATTAAATGAAGCTTAGTGTAGATATGTTGTATGTTTAGTTTCGCCATTTGCATGGTGGTCTCCTCGACATCTATTCTGTCAACGCGAGAGAGGCCTCGCGTTCTACCCAACCGCCGGAGCCGTTCGGGATAATCTCTTTTAATAATATACTGGATTCGTTAATCGTCATGATTTCACCGTAGTTCTTACCCACATGGTTACCTACAGCAACACGATAAATCGATGCATCGGGTGCCTGTATCAGCCCCCATAACGTCCCATCTTTTTCTAAGTGCCCAACAAAAGACAGTGAATCCAGTGGAAAAGCCTCTAAAGCTTCACGCTTACGCTGCATGTTAGGCTGTATACCTGGTTGGGCTAATTCTTCACTAGGCTCTTCGGCATAAGGGGTAAAGGGATCACGCAAATCTTCTGCACTATATGCCTTTGATTCATAGTTTTTCACTTCGGGCAAAGGCTCAATCCGCCCCTTAGTTTTTAATTTCACATCAGCAATATATTGATCCAAATCATCATACTGCTGTGACGAACAGGCACTTAGCAAACCCAATGACAAAGCGAAAACAAACCATTTGCAGGTTCTAGCTAACTTCTTCTGATGCATGAAATACTGCATGCTTTTCTACTCTTAACGCCCTTTCTTTGATTTATCTTTTTTCTGTTGTGCTATTTCTGCCTCATCCAGGTAACGATACGTTTTTGCTGTTACTTCCATCGTTAAATTCTGAGATTGTTTATCATCCGTAATAGAAATATCGTGCAATGTTACAATACGTGGTAACGCTGCAACCCCACTGACAAAATTACCGAACTCATGATAACTGCCTGTCATTTTCATACTAATCGGCAATTCCGCATAGAATTCAATGAACCGTTCACCTTTGGGTCTAAATAGCTGGAACTCAATCCCGCTAGCAAGTCCAGTTTGTGAAATATCCACTAACAGCCCTTCAACCTCAGTCTTACTTGGTAACTGGCGCAACATGGCACCAAAGGACTCTTCGATTTCGGTTAATTGTTGCTTATAAGCATCTAAATTAACCGCTTTTGCTTGCTTGGTTTCAAATTCTTGCTTTAGCGTGACTTCTTGTTTTTCAGCCCGCTCCAGTTTCTCGATTTGTTTTTTCACATCCAAGAAAAAG
>CAZPAE010000412.1:0-3444 GCA_964584455.1 uncultured Thioalkalispiraceae bacterium | reverse complement strand
GCATCGCGGGCGCCAAGTCCGGCGATGGTATCACCCTCAGCTGGGTCGATAACAAAGGAAATAAGGATTCTCAGTCTACGAAAGTGAAGTAATTCAATTCGTACTAGAACCAAAAAAAGCGGGGCATATGCCCCGCTTTTTTTATTGCCTAAACATGGCGTATAGAAAAAGCTGATGCTCATTCGATCACTGGCTTTAACGTAAACCCATGCAGTTAGCGTAGTAAGTAACGGTAGCTGGCCAATCAGAGAAAATACCAATGATACCGACATCTTGTGCTAATACGTCCAGTGTTGTCATCATATCACCATCATTGTTGATAGCATCCGTCGTGGTTTGGTAGTACCAACCGCCACCGTCTTTCAATAAGCCAGAGCGTTCAATGGTCCAGGTGATGATGTCTAAACCGGCTGCTTTGGCAAACATCGCATACTCCGAAGGGACGATTTGGTTATTATTGTCTAAAGTGAGTAGGGCCCACATAGGCGGCGCAATAATATTAACGCCTTGTGCGTGCAGCTCTTCCATACCAGATAGTGTCGCAACAAAGCTTGGGTCGGTATAAACACGGTCATCTAAATAAACGGCACGTTTACCGAAGCTAGGTTCATTGTCAATCCAATACAAAACGTCATTTAAGTTAAATGATTGGGCATAAACTTTCTTAGGCCGAACACCAGCAGCTTTATATTCATCGATTAACTGTTGTGCATAATCTTGTTGTGTATAGTCACCTTCATACGGCATATCAACTTGTGGTGCTTTAAGCTCGGGCGTCATTTTAACTTGTAGCTTTTTGAATAGCGCAATACTTTCAGCATGGCTCAGTAAGGTGCCGCGGCCGGTGTAAAGATCGGTGCGCCAGCTTGCCGTTGCATCCATGTATTCAGCAACAGTGGTGGCATTGGGATCAAACGCATCCATTTTACCTTTTAATGTTTTGAATTCTGCTAAAGTGATGTCACTGGTACAGCACTTTGCAGAAGCGGGGGTCAGGGTTTCACCTGTTACAGGATCGATTTGGGCCGGTGTGAAGGGGACTGAACATTTAGCGGCTAATTCAGGTACTGCTAAGATGTTGGTTGTTGTATGTAGATCACATTGGGAATGGCGACAAACCAATTCTCTATCTTTTGTAAAGGTCACGTCACATTCCAATATGCCAGCACCCATACGTGCAGCTGCTTCATAGGATTCTTTGGTGTGCTCTGGGAACTGCATGGGGGCGCCGCGATGACCAATAGAGAAATTGGATTTTTTAAAAGGTCCTTTGCTGCAGTGTTGTAGTTTTGTTTTTAATGGACCTTCATCCATATCATCAACAAGATAGAAAGGGCGTGGACCTAGTTCGACGGCTTCGCGCTTATGCGATTTCTTATGCCATTTTTCTGCATCAACCTGTTTGTCTTGGGATGCAAACGCAGTTGTATAAGAAAACAGCATCGACAAGATCGCTGTGCCTAAGAGTACGTTGAGTTTCATTCTTGTAGCCTCCATCAGGGGTAAGGTTTTATTGTTGCTTAATGTAGGAGGGCTTTATTGCTGGTTGATGAAGGTTTGATGGAACTATTATGATTGATTTGTTATAGCCTTACTCTAAAAAATGATAGTATAAAAATCGTATGTCGACCAGAGGACAACATCATTTGTTTAAGGCGACAACAGAACTTATTTGATAGCAAGGGTGGTAAATGGTATGCAAGGCTTTTCGTTATTCCATCCTTAGCATGATACTATTTATATTGAAACAAAATGGTGAAGATGCATGAATGAATCAGAATTTAACCAACGTGTTGATGACATTATTGGGCGTATCGAAGAAGCTTTGGATGATTGTGAAGCGGATGTGGATTATGAAACAGCTGCAGGTATCTTAACCATTCAGTTTGAAAATAATACCAAGATTATTATTAATCGCCAGACACCAGTACAGCAAATATGGGTGGCAACCAAATTAGGTGGGTTTCACTTTGACTATGATGCAAATCAGGATCGGTGGGTTAAAGATGATGACCAAACAGAATTATTTGTTGCGCTAAGCCAATACTGTAGTGAACAGTCAGGTGAATCTATTGAGCTAGCGTAGGAGAAAGTCATTTGTTGTCGGCAGTAGTGATTGGGCCTGAACAGGCGCAGTATAGCGTTATTTGGTTACATGGGTTGGGTGCAGATGGCCATGACTTTGAGCCTATCGTGCCAGATCTAAATTTTACTCATAAGCCGAAAACGCGTTTTATTTTTCCTCATGCACCCCAGCGTCCTGTGACATGTAATAATGGTTTCGTGATGCCAGCTTGGTATGACATTTTTGAAATCAGGGCTGGTGCCAGGCAAGATGAAGACGGCTTACGCGAGAGCGCACAGCAAATTAGTGAGCTAATAGAGCGAGAACATCAGTCTGGTGTGGAATACCAACGTATTTGTTTAGCTGGTTTTTCACAAGGTGGTGCCGTTGCTTTATATACTGGGCTACGTTATCAGCACCGTTTAGCCGGTATTATGGGGTTATCAACTTACTTGCCGGTACATGGCGCAACACAGACAGAGGCAAACTCAGCTAATCAGCAAACACCGATCTTTTTAGCTCATGGTGATTATGATCAAGTTGTACCCTTAGAGTTAGGTTCGTTATCAAAGGATTATTTGGTGAATCAGGGGTATACGGTGAGTTGGCAAACCTATCCGATGGCACATAGCCTAATGCCTGAGGAAATCACTGATATTAGCCAATGGTTTGAACAGGTATTTAAATAGCTAGGCTGTAAATTTAGTCGCTGACTGGGGAATTATTCGTTGCTGTTAGCGTCCTAAGATAATATAAAAATAAATGGGAAAAACCATGTGGCGAAGCATTATAGCTGTATTGATTATCAGTTTATCCTCACCGCTGTATGCACAGCAGGCTACTGGTTCTGCGGCCAAAAATAATTTATATGAACATCCCTCCCCTTATCTTGCTATGCACGGCCGTGATCCTGTGTATTGGCGAGAATGGAATGCACAAACCGTTGCCTTAGCGAAACAACAACAGAAATTACTTTTTGTTTCCAGCGGCTATTTTTCCTGTCACTGGTGTCATGTGATGCAGCGTGAAAGTTATCAAAATGAAGCGATTGCAGCACTTCTCAATAAATACTTTATTCCGGTTAAAGTAGACCGTGAATTAAATTCAGCTTTAGATGCACATTTAATTGATTTTGTTGAACGTACTCATGGTCGGGCTGGTTGGCCGCTGAATGTTTTTGTTGTGCCTGAGGGGTATCCTTTGGTGGGTATGATTTATGTACCGCCTAGCGATTTTAAGGCTATCCTAGAAAAGCTCATTATGGAATGGAAGGCCAATCAAGCAGAGTTAGCAAAACTAGCTAAAGCAGTTGATGCTGAATTATCACAAGCAGAGACCACCGATTCGACTGATATTCCAGAAAAACTATATAAGAAACT
>CAZPAE010000411.1:0-3461 GCA_964584455.1 uncultured Thioalkalispiraceae bacterium | reverse complement strand
TAGCCACCCACGTCAATGCTCTTACATCCGTATGGACGGTTGGGATGAAGAAGCTGAAGCATGGTTCCAGCGTCAAGCTGAAAAGAAAGCGGCAGCAGCAGGTTAATTGCTTAACGCCATTTTATTTTTAGCTAACGAATAATTACTTTAGGAGAACAACATGTCGGATAAGAAAGCTGCACCACGTCCGCCAATTGAATCGGGTTGCCCAGATGGTTTCCAATACATGCACCCGGTTATGCGTAAAAACTACGGTCAGTGGAAATATCATGAGCACCCTCGCCCAGGTGTATTACGTCACATTGCACACAATGGTGATGAAATCTGGACAGTAAAAGCCGGTACTCAACGTATTCTTGATGTCTTCACTTTACGTAAGTTAACTGAAATCGGTGATAAGTTTGCTGATGGTTATGTTCGTTTTACCATTCGCTCTAACATCGAATACATGGTTGATGATCAATCAAAAGTTGAATCACTCATCGAAGCTTTAGAATCTGCAGGTTTCGTTGTGGGTGGTACTGCTAACTCAGTAGCCATGATCTCTCACACTCAAGGTTGGTTGCACTGCGATATTCCAGGTACTGACGCATCAGGTGTTGTAAAAGCCATGATGGATGAGCTAATTGATGAGTTCAAAAACTGTAACATGCCTAACCGCGTACACATGACAACATCTTGCTGCCAAATTAACTGTGGTGGTCAAGGTGATATCGCGATTAACGTTCAACACACTAAGCCACCTAAGATTAATCATGATCTTGTGTCTAACGTTTGTGAACGTCCTTCGGTTGTTGCGCGTTGCCCTGTTGCGGCGATTCGTCCTGCACAGGTTAATGGTAAGCCTTCATTAGAAGTGGATGAGAAAAAATGTATCTGCTGTGGTGCATGTTTCCCTCCTTGCCCACCAATGCAAATTAACGATCCAGAGCACTCTAAATTAGCTATCTGGGTTGGTGGTAATCACTCTAATGCTCGTGGCAAGCCTACTTTCCAAAAGCTCGTTGCTGCTGGTATTCCTAATAACCCACCACGTTGGCCTGAAGCCACTGCTATCGTTAAGCAAATCTTAAAAGCTTATCGTGAAGGCGCGCGTGATTGGGAACGTATCAACGATTGGATCGAGCGTATCGGTTGGCCACGTTTCTTCGAAGAAACCGGTTTACCATTCACCAAATATCACATTGATAATTGGCGTGGTGCTCGCAACAGTCTGAATGCTTCTACGCATATTCGCTTCTGAACTAACTATTAGGAAGAAATATGAAACTTGGTATTCAGATAAATGAAGGTCCATATACACATGAAGCTTCTAATACGGCCTTGAATTATGTCAAGGCCGCGTTAGAGGCCGGTCATGAGATCTATCGTGTCTTCTTCTACCACGATGGTGTGAATAACGGCACTCGTTATACAACACCACCACAAGATGATCGCCATATCGTTAACACATGGTCTGATCTGGCTAAAGAACACAACATCGACTTAGTCGTATGTGTTGCTGCAGCACAACGTCGTGGTATCGTCGATGAAGGCGAACAAGAACGTAATGGTAAAGACGGTAATAACATTGCAGAAGGTTTTCGTATCTCTGGTTTAGGCCAGTTGATTGAAGCCGGCATCCAATGTGAACGTCTCGTTGTGTTTGGCGATTAAGGCAGGGGGATAAATTACATGTCAGAAACTAAAAAATTCATGTATGTGAATCGCAAGCCCCCTTACGGCACGATCTACGCATGGGAATCACTTGAAGTTGTATTAATCGGTGCAGCATTTGAACAAGATGTTGCCTTGGCATTTGTTGACGATGGTGTTTATCAAATCGTTAAAGGCCAAGATACGACAGAACTTGGTATTAAGAACTTTTCACCGACCTACTCTGCATTAGGTGACTATGACATCAACAAGATCTACGTTGAAAAAGAGTCGCTTGAAGCACGTGGTCTTACTGTCGACGATTTGCTTCACCTTACATGGGAAGATGAAAACGAAGACTGGGCAGAAAAAGATTCTATCCAAGTCGTCTCTTCAGATGAGTTGAAATCCATCATGGATGACTCTGACGTACTACTCAACTTCTAGGAATAAAGTGATGGCGACTTTACATACAGTAAACAAATCACCCTTCGAAAAAAATTCTCTTGAAACTTGCGTTCGCTTAGCAGAAAACGGCAGCGCAGTGTTAATGATAGAGGACGGGGTTTACGGCGCGATGAAAGGCACTCAAAAATCCGGTGTCATTGAAAACGCCAGTAACATTAACTTTTACGTTCTAGGTCCTGACTTAAAAGCTCGCGGTATCGGTGAAGACAAACTTATCGATGGCATTAAAGTTGTTGATTATAACGGATTCGTTTCTTTATCCGTTGACAACGATAAAGTACAGGCTTGGCTGTAATATAACCGAACTAGTAAACAGTTCACTACACGAGGAGATATATCATGGCAATTGAAGTAAACGGCAAAACCTTCGAGGTTGATGAAGAAGGCTACTTAGCTGACTTAAACCAGTGGGAACCTGCTATCGCTGAAGTAATGGCTAAAGATGATGATTGCGAATTAACCGAAAGTCACTGGGAAGTTATCAACTTCTTACGTGAATACTACGAAGAATATCAAATCGCCCCAGCTGTTCGCGTTTTAACAAAAGCGATTGGTAAAAAGCTAGGTGCGGATAAAGGTAACAGCAAATACTTATATGAGTTGTTCCCATATGGTCCTGCTAAGCAAGCGTGTAAATACGCTGGCTTACCAAAGCCAACAGGTTGCGTATAATTTTACGTAGTCTTATTGATGGGGAGGTACGCCTCCCCTATCAATATCCCGTTGCTGTCGATAACAACTCATATTAAGGTAGGAACGCATGCACGTTTTATTTGGCATATTGTTTTATGTAGCATTTTTGCTGCTCGTTGTTGGTCTGCTATTCAAGATTAAACAATATGCGCAAACTCCGGCCCCCCTTAAGATCCCAACTACCCCGGCACCTGTTACGAAAACCGGCGTTGTTTGGCGTTTAATCACTGAAGTTGTTTTCTTTAACAGCTTATGGAAATCCAATAAGTGGATATGGATTTTTGGCTGGTTGTTCCACCTTGCTTTACTATTAGCTTTCTTCCGTCATTTGCGCTACGTCATTCCTGATGATGCTGCAATGTACTTTTTAGTGAACAACTGGTTTGTGTTAACCGTTGGTAAGTATGCCGGCTGGTTAATGTTATTTGGTTTAGGCGGCCTTCTGGCGCGACGTATTTTTGTGGATCGCGTACGCTACATTTCAAGCCCTTCTGACTTTGCGATGTTACTACTTATTATTGGTATTGCCGCAAGTGGTGTGTTGGTGTCATTCATCTTTAAAGATGCTTATGCCGTATTACAACTTAAAGCCTTTGTGTTAGGGCTACTGACATTTAATTTACAACCGATTCCCGATAATGGCTTGATCATTGCGCATTTAGTCA
>CAZPAE010000410.1:0-3478 GCA_964584455.1 uncultured Thioalkalispiraceae bacterium | reverse complement strand
ATACCCGCGACTAGTAAACCAAGTAAAAACAACGGCGCAGCTGCCATCATGCTATCGAGCCGATCTAAGAAACCACCATGCCCTGGTAGTAGATGACTGCTATCCTTCATTCCTGCACGTCGCTTAAACAAACTTTCCATTAAATCGCCCACCACAGAAAAGGCAACTGTGATCGCAGCGATGATTAAAAAATAGATACTTTGAGGAAACACCAAATCAAACACGAGCGTGACAATGTAAGCCACCCCCATAGAGGCCACGATACCACCGGCTACCCCTTCCCAGGTTTTACCAGGACTAACATGTGGTGCCAGTTTGTGTTTACCAAATGCTTTGCCCGTGAAATAAGCAGCAGAGTCAGCCACCCAAATAAATAGGAACAACACTAATATATATTTAGCACCATATTCAGGAGCTTGATGAATCCCTGTTAATGCAACAAAACTTCCCAGGAGAATCACTAACCCCGAGAATAGATTAAGGTAAATATGTTTATCTGCAACAGACTCAGTATAGTCTTCATGGCGTTTATCAATAACAATAATCAAGCCTAAAGCAAACACCCACCATGCACTGACAAAATAAATGATGTAAATAAGTGTGTGATAATATTCATGCAAATACCAGGTTGTTGCCGCCATCACGATGCCAACAAATAAGCTGTAGGTAATGCGTAATAACTGAGATTGAATACCCGCTAAACGTGCCCATTCCCAAGCAGCAATCATCAAAACGATAGCGAACTCAATGGCAATAGCAGTATGAGAAAAAGTAAGCACGCTCCAAAGTGCTAATGGGCCAAGAATGAGTGCTGTGATAATCCGCTGCTTAAGCATGACCCATTTGATCCAGTGCTAAAATCTGTGCACCTGTTTTGCCAAATCGACGTTGTCGCTGTGTAAAAGAAGTGATCGCTTTGGCATATTCATCACGATCAAAGTCAGGCCATAATGTTCGAGTAAAATAAAGTTCACTATAAGCGAGCTGCCAAATCAGAAAATTACTAATACGCTGCTCACCACCCGTGCGAATAAAGAGATCCGGTTCTGGTAAATCACTCATGCAAAGGTGTTGTTCTAATAACGATTCTGTAATGTCTTGGCTACCCAGCTCACCGCGCTCTACTTTTCGTGCAACCATCTTAGCAGCATTAGCAATATCCCATTTGCCACCATAGTTAGCGGCAATATTGAGTACTAAACCGGTATTTTCTGCGGTCAATTCTTCTGACTTTTTAATGCGCTTTTGTAATTTAGCAGGCAGTAATGTGATATCACCAATGACACGTAATTGCACACCCGTTTCGTGCAACTTACTGACTTCGCGCTCTAACGCAGTGAGAAACAGGTCCATTAGCAAACCGACTTCTTTTTTAGGTCTGCGCCAATTCTCGCTAGAAAATGCAAATAAGGTTAATACTTCGATACCTAGTTCGGCACTCATTTGAACAACACTGCGAACAGTTTCTACCCCTGCTCGATGTCCTGCAAAACGCGGTAATGTGCGTTGTTCGGCCCAACGGCCATTACCATCCATGATAATCGCAACATGTTTTGGCAGTTTATCTCTCGGTACATCTAATTGATAAGTATTATCAATAGGCATATCGTCTGGTTCCTAATTATCATGCGATGTAAATAATTATATTTCCATCAAATCTTTTTCTTTTACCTCAATGACACTATCGACTTCAGCAACATGCTTATCAGTAATTTTTTGAATCTCATCTTGCGCACGACGCTCATCATCTTCGGTGATTTCTTTTTCTTTTTGTAGTTGTTTTACATCACCTAATACATCACGACGAATGTTACGAATAGCGACTCTGGCATTCTCACCTTCTTGACGCACGATTCGCGTCATATCTTTACGACGTTCTTCAGTTAAAGGAGGCAGTGGGACACGAATAACTTCACCTGCAGTCACAGGATTTAATCCCATATTCGAATTTAAGATCGCTTTTTCAACAACAGGAACCATTTGCTTTTCCCATGTTGAAACCGTCAATGTACGCGCATCAGCAACACTGATATTGGCAACTTGACTTAACGGTACTTGTGAACCGTAATATTCAACGGTAATGTGATCTAGCAAACTGGTATGCGCACGCCCGGTACGTATTTTACTTAGTTCATGACGCAACGACTCAATACTCTTAGCCATGCGCGTTTGGGCATCATTTTTAAACTCTTCTAACATGACTCCCTCTCTTAATACGATTTATTGAACAATAGTGCCTTCGTCCATCCCTTTTACAACATTCATTAAAGCACCTGCTTTATTCATGTTAAATACACGAATAGGAATTTTGTTGTCACGGCACAATACGATAGCAGTCGTATCCATTACTGCTAATTTATTATTAATCACTTCATCATAGCTAAGGCTATCATAGCGCTTTGCAGTAGGATCTTTCATCGGATCAGCTGAATAAACCCCATCCACTTTAGTTGCTTTAATCACCACGTCTACATTTGCTTCTACACCACGCAAACTGGCTGCAGTATCTGTGGTAAAAAAAGGGTTACCCGTTCCAGCAGCAAAAATAACAATGCGCCCTTTTTCTAAATGGCGTATTGCCCTGCGGCGGATATAATCTTCGCAAACCTGATGAATCGGTAACGCCGACATAACACGCACTGACAAACCATTTTGTTCCATGGCATCTTGTAAGGCTAATGAATTAATAACAGTGGCTAACATACCCATATGATCAGCAGCCGTACGGTCCATGCCCGCCGACGCCAAGCTCACACCACGAAAAATATTGCCGCCACCAATTACTATCGCTATTTGTGTACCACGCTCCGATAATTCTTTTACTTCATTGCTTAGACGAGAAATAACCGCAGGATCAATACCAAACTCTTGCTCTCCCATTAGCGCTTCACCGCTAAATTTGAGTAATATCCGTTTATAGTCGGTAGTTTGATCCTGCGTCATATTTTATGCACCTTTTACTTGCGCCATTACTTCGTCAGCAAAGTTTTCTTCTTTCTTCTCAATACCTTCACCCACTTCGTAGCGAATGAATTGTTGTACTGTTGCCTTCGCCCCTTTCAAAAGCTGTTCCACAGTTTGATCGGGATCTTTCACAAAAGGCTGTCCAAGCAAGGTGATTTCTTTTAAGAATTTCTTTAATCGACCTTGTACCATCTTTTCGATAATTTCAGCTGGCTTACCACTTTCTTGCGCTTGAGCTGAATAAATTTCTTTCTCTTTATCGATAGACTCTTGTGGTACGTTAGATTCATCAACGCAAACTGGACGACTTGCTGCAACATGCATGGCGATATCTTTACCTAGTTCTGCGCTACCACCATCAACATCAACTAACACACCAATACGCACGCCGTGAGAATAAGCTGCCACTTCACCTTTAGCACGGATAATCTCAAACCGACGTACACTCATATTTTCGCCAAGCTTTGCGATAAGTGCTTTACGGTTATCTTCAATGCTTTCACCATTCGCTAAC
>CAZPAE010000409.1:0-3483 GCA_964584455.1 uncultured Thioalkalispiraceae bacterium | reverse complement strand
CCCATGTCAAAGTCCACTTCCAAGAAACGACTAAATGCTACACCCACACCTTTCATTTGACCGATAACATAGGTGATAGAAGCAACAATTAAGCAAATTACCGCCACAATACGCGCAGTTTGTGAGTAGTAACGTTCGCCGATAAACTCGGGTACGGTAAATTTACCGAACTTACGTAAATATGGCGCCAGTAACATGGCAAGTAATACGTAACCACCGGTCCAACCCATGAGGTAAACAGATGCGTCATAGCCTTTGAAAGCAATGAGGCCAGCCATGGAAATGAAAGAGGCAGCGGACATCCAGTCTGCGGCGGTTGCCATACCATTAGCAACTGGGTGAACACCCTTGCCTGCCACATAGAACTCACCAGTGGTTGTTGCGCGTGACCAAATTGCGATCCCAATATAGAGGGCAAAAGTGGCGCCCACCACGATATAAGTTAAGGTTTGTAATTCCATTATTACCCCCTAGTCTTCGTGGACGTCATGTTTGCGATCCAGATCATTCATCTTTTTCGCATAGACAAAAATAAGGATTAGGAAGGTAAAAATGGAGCCTTGCTGGGCAAACCAAAAACCAAGCCCGACGCCGCCCAAACGTATTTCGTTTAAGACATCAACTAAGATAATCCCAAATAGATACGAGACGACAAACCAGATGACCAAGAGTATTGAGACAAGACGTAAGTTCGCCTTCCAATACTCAGCCGCATTAGTATTCATGAGATGGAGTCCTCCTCTTGCTTATTCGTTGTTATTACCAAGCTAAAAACAGCATGCCATAAACCGCCTGTTCATCCGCCGATAAACAAGTATGGACACTTAATGTTGTTAGCTGGTGTGCAATTGTATTGTATGCAGTCTAGCGAGCACTAAATGGGGTATAGAGCCCGTTAAGGCAATATTAAAGTATTTATATTCGCTTTGTAAGCGGTGTTAATGGTTTTATAGAAAGAATTAGTGAAATGAAAAAGCGGAGCCTGAAACCTTCAGCGACTCCGCCATTTCTGACACTAAATTTATTGATATGCCAAATTTTCAGTTAAGTATATCGTAATAAACTTTATTAGAATCATGCTTATTGAACTTGCACACCCATCTGTGCGCCAGGGTTAGGGCATTGTTGTTCCGCCTTAGCCATTACCTGGCCCTTCAGTTCGTCACTTTGACTTATATCTGGATATTTCTTAGACAAGCCTTCGAAGCATTGAGTTGATACCTGCAATATTTGCATCATTTCACCTTGGGCTGCGGTCATCTTGGATGAATCCCCACTAGCTTGGGCTTCTTGTAAGCGTTGCATGGTTTTTTCAAAGTGGGCATAGGGTTCGGCTAAGCAACCACACACATCATTGGCAGCGGCATCTAAGTCTGAGCCAGCGAAGCTCGGTGTGGCAATGAACATTAGGCTTAATAAACTTAGGCGTAAATAAGACATATCTTCTCCCCGTCTGTTATTAATATATAGTGCCTATAGTAAATCAATTTGCTCAGCAAAAGCTGTGATTTACAGTTGGGTTTTAATGATATCTGCAACACGAAGGGCGTTGGCATAAATGGTCCAAGTATAAGGAACACTGCCACCGGTAGGCATCCATGAGCCATCCGTCACAAAGACATTCTCGGCACTATGGACTCGACAGTCAGGATCTAGCACTGACTTGGTTGGGTCAGTACCAAAGCGACAGCCACCAGCCTGTAAATTAGGCGGCGGTGAACCGCTGGCGCTACCCCGCACTTGTTGGGCACCCATTTGAGTTAAAACCTGTTTTGATTTTTCGGAGATGTAGTCCCCCACCACCAGATCATGGTCGTGGTAGCCTACTCGTAATTTGGCCACGGGTGTGCCCCATTTGTCTTTTTCTTGGTTATCTAAACTAACAAAACAATCATCGGTGGGTAACCAGTCGCAAAAGACTTCATAGCGTAGCGTTTGGGTTTCGGTAAACGCCGATTTCAAGCGACGCTTGAATTCACTGCCCCAGATTAGCTGGTCGTCTTCATCGCGCTTTTGGTTATTAGCTCGGGAAATGGCATTCGGGTGACGAAGTAAAAAATCAACGGTGCCCCCTTTGACGCGACCGAGCTTTTTATCATTAATCACATACCAATCTTGTAAACCACGATTAACAAATGGACCGCGTGTTTTTAGGGCTTGGGCCAGTTTAGGTTCCAGTTGATCATAAACAAATTCGCCATAACCTGAGCCACCGGCTGAAAACAGCATGTTTTTACCCACTTGCTGATGTTGGTTCCCGAGTCCTTGTTCGTGTTTAGGGCCAGTAGAAAGCAGTAACAAACGAGCTGTTTCTACAGCCTGGCAGGCCACCACAAAGATTTTCGCACTCACGGAGTGAGTTTGATCATGTTCATCGACATAATCAACATGGGTTACCTTGCCTTTAGCATTACTATGAAGGTGTTGTACTTTTGCTTTAGCGCGAATAGTACATTTGCCGGTAGCCAGTGCTTGGTTAAGCAAGGCTTCACGACTACTGCTTTTAGCACCACTGGAGCAACCATAGCTGCCACAAAAACCGGAATACTCACAACCACGGCGTTGTTCACTGATAGCAAAAGGCAAAATAGCGCGGGGTGTGCGCAATGTATGTAATGATAAATCCTCACAAGCACGATCAAACAGCTGGCTAATGGGATGTTCTTGGGTTGGTGGATAAGGAAAGTCTTTTGTTGAACGCGGTTCTTGAAATGGATGCGCTGCTACTTTGCCGGAGACACCAATGAGGCTTTCAACTAAGGTGTAATAGGGTTCAAGATCGGCATAACTAATTGGCCAGTCCACCACATTTGCACCCTCAATAGCGCCGAACTCACTCTTAAGCAGAAAGTCCACTGGCTTAAGCCGATAAAAGAATCCGCTCATTAAATTAGAGGAGCCACCGACCATATTACCGTTCCAAAAATCCCAACCCGATGACAAAGTAGACTCAGCGGCCCATTGATATTGGCCATGTTCATCGCGGCCATCGTAATCTTCAATCACATGGCGTTCATCGCGTAAATCAGGGGTATACACGCTGCGGCGGCAACAGGCTAGTTCATCTTTATAAAAATCATCTTGCTTAAGGTGTGGGCCTTTTTCTAATACCAAAACATCATAGCCTGCTCGGCTAAGCTGTAAGGCAACGGGGCCACCGCCAGCACCACTTCCGATAATACAAACATCAAATTCTTTCATGGCAATTTCGTATAAATTTTATCAATTGGTGGATGCGGATAGCCAGGTTGGTGGGCTAACCATTGCCAGCCGACACCATTGGGGTTACCACCGTAAGCTGGGGCACTTAGCAATGCCTCTACAATATAAAGTAATAAATAAGATAGCCATCGATCACCGGCTTGGCTTTGGCTAATTGTTTGAATGGTTTTTTCCTGTTGCGCAACGGTGAGCTGAATAAAATCAGCCTGCAACGTGTCTTGCGCTAACTTGTTTAACCAATCAATACCATTAAGAATACAT
>CAZPAE010000408.1:0-3491 GCA_964584455.1 uncultured Thioalkalispiraceae bacterium | reverse complement strand
CCACCACTTGCCTCAAATTACCCTGTTACATATTTTGAACTTAAGTGATTTTAACTTTGTTTGCGCATAGAACACTGCGTGTTCGTCATGCGTACCCTCGCCTCCGGCTCCGGGCAACCGGGCCCACCACCTTATATTTATTTTAAACTTCAAATTTTTCCTTACGTAAATCACTTAAACCCTCTTTGCGCATAGAACACTACGTGTTCGTCATGCATACCCTCGCCTCCGGCTCCGGGCAACCAGGCCCACCAAGTAAATCTCCATCTTTTGAACAACTTCCGCTTACATGAGTTGCCACAATTATCTGCGCATAGAACACTGCGTGTTCGCATGAGCTTATTATGTTGTCTCTTCGCCGCAAATAAGGTGGATAATATTGCATGAACTAGAAATCCAAAACCCCTGAAAATCATTTGGAAGTGACTCTATTGTGTCACAACGTGTAATCCCTGCTTGCTTAAAATGCTCAGCGGCCTCGGCTAGATTATCAGTGACTATTTCTAGCCATATTTCTGCTTGGCTGCATCCTTCAACACAGTCTATCCAAAGTACTTTTCCTCCAAAGTTAAATCGCGGGGTCGCATGTTCTTCGTCTGAAGTCAGCTCCTCTAATGCGATAATGTCTCTATAAAACGAAACTGTCGCCTCAAACTCATGAGGCGGAACCTTCATGGCAATATTGTTGCCGGCTTTGAATTTACCGTTCATTGTATTCATTTACCTTTGCAAAATAATGCTGTTATAAAAGATGAATAATATGTTGCGAGTTAGACCCTTCGTTACTTTTCGAATGTAGACCAAAAACATTTCCTTCTGTACCGATGGCAATGGCGTAAAAACTAAATTCACCCTTCAAAATCGCTGAGACTGCCAGACAAAGTCTCTATTTTTATCTTAGTATCGATCCATTCATTAATAGCTAATGACATCAAAATAGACATGATCAACTAAATACGCTCTGCATTTTTGCTCATTGAAAACTGCCAGAGCACCGCTATCCCTTGAAGCCGTTTGTTACCCACCAATCTGTGTGCTACACTTTTTATGCGCATTATTAATGCGTATAGATGATGAGGAAAATTATGCGCAAGACCTATGATCACAATGCCCCTAAAAAGGCGACAAATCTCTCTATAAACAGTGACTTACTGACTAAGGCACGTAGTTTAAAAATCAACCTTTCTGCTACTCTGGAAACCGCTCTTGAAGAACAAGTTAAGCTAGTTGAACGGGAACGCTGGCTAAAAGAAAACAAACAAGCCTTAGACACACTCAATAAACACGCCGAAGAAAATGGGCTTTTTTCTGACTCATTTAGGCAATTTTAATGGAACAATTTACTCTTTATAAAAACCAAGATAAGCATTCTAAGAAAACGTATCCTTATTTCATTAACGTTCAGTCAGATTTACTCAATACATTAAATTCGCGTTTAGTTATTCCCCTATCACCGCTTAAATCATTAAATAATACTAACGCTAAAAAACTTTGTCCGATCATTGAGCTGGACGATGGTCAATTCGTTTTATTAACCCACCAACTTACATCTGTCCCAAGATCTATCCTAAAGAAAAAGGTGGCATCGTTAGAGAACATGCGATATGACATTCTCGCGGCGATTGATCTACTTTTAACTGGCATCTAACCCAACCATTCAAAACTCTTTCTCAATGGCTGGCACACACTCTTTAGCCCAGTTAACCGCATCTGAAGCACTAATAAATGGTGGTTCACCACCTTCAGCTAGCATGCCATCTGAAATCTCACATAAAACGGCCGCTGCAATCATTGAGGTCATGTATTCTCTAAAGTCAGAATGTGTTGTGAGTGTTACAAGGAAACCCCTATCCCCCAACAGTTCAGCTTCTTCTGGCGTCAGCATGTCTTCTTCCAGAAACTCATCGATATCCGCCTCTTCTGTCCAATACTCAAACCCCGCATCTTGATTTTTATACTTACAGGGAAGAAACCCTTCATGCTCAACGATATCGAAATCTACATCCATTTCCATCTCAAAGCCATGCGACTTGATCGCATCTATCCATTGCTGAGGTGTTGGTAACTTTTCTCTTACCATAAAAATATTATTTTGAACTGACATACTTACCCCCCATAAGAAGCACTACATATTTATCGTTATTTTTCTGAATGCAAACCAAACATATTCCCCTCTGTATCCACAGCCAGAGTGCAAAAACCAAACTCACCAATTGACATCTTAGCCTGGTGTATTGTTCCACCGCAGGCTTCGACTCTTGATTCCTCGACAGCACAATCATCACATGCAAAGTAAACCAAGGTACTATTACCCCCCGCTGGCATACCTTCCATTTTAACTAAGGCACCCGTAGCACCATAAGATTCAAAACTGGAGGGAAAACTCCACATTTCAGTATCACCTTGTGTTGGGTCACTTAATGGTTCCAAACTAATACCTAAAACAGTTTGGTAAAAGGCTTTTGCTCTTGGCATGTCTGTCACATATATCTCAAACCACCCAATGGGATTATTCATTCCTGCTCCTCATTTTTAGTCTAAAACCTCATTTTAAGGCCAACATGTGACACGAAGATGCAACCCAGAAAACATAGGTTGCTGGAAGTTACTCCGTGCACCATTTATCTACTGCCATATAATACGTGGTAAAACTTCGACCGAATAGCTGTGTTTTATCAACTTTGCTAGCCATTTTACTTAAGGCTTTATACTCAGGTCGACTATCCAGCAAATGAAACCGGATTTCTTGATGGCCTAGCTCTTTCGCCCAACCCATCAATATTTTAAATGTAGCAATACCCATACCCCAAAATCGCTGCGACAACACAATGGCTAATTCGAAACCCTGTTCATCCGGCTGAATACCGCACCAACCAGCTAATACACCATCGATATAAATAACCCGCACACGACAGCCCGGCAAAGCATCTATTTTTATCTTAGCACCGATCCATTCTTGAAGACTAATGGCATCAAAATACTCATGATCGATTAAATGCGCTCTGAGTTCCGGCTCATTAAGAACCGCTAATACATCCGCTGAATTAGTATGATTTAAACCTAAAAACTCGATATTACTCATAGTGAAATGTGTCTAGCGCCACCTAAATGGGGGACAACTTGTTCCCTTAAATATCTGATAATGAAACCCTTAGAATAGTTTTTCTCGTAGTTGCACAACCAATAAAAAAGAATTTCTCGAGGACAAAAGCTATGCTTTTCTAAAAGATTTTGAGTTAGCAAAGAGAAAGTTAGCAGAAGGGAAAATCAGCGAGTCGATTAAGATCGCCATGAGCACTGCCAACAGATTCTATCACCAGGAAAAAAGAGATAATCCAGAAAATTGGATGCTTTTAAAAGGACTAGATATTTTCATTGAAAAGGCATCTTCGCTGTACAAAATCAACTGATATGAGTAAGAATGTCAGAGAAGAGATAGTCAAATTAATTGTGGACGGCAAGCAGGTTACTGGATCTGTAAATGAACTTCA
>CAZPAE010000407.1:0-3496 GCA_964584455.1 uncultured Thioalkalispiraceae bacterium | reverse complement strand
CACTCATTGTATTGTTAGTCACGGTTTATACCAAACGCCCCTTAGACTTTGCCTTATTTCCTACGGTATTGCTGGTAACTACTTTATTACGTTTGGCTTTGAATGTAGCCTCAACACGAGTGGTGTTGCTGGATGGGCATAGTGGTACCGATGCAGCAGGGCAGGTGATTAAAGCCTTCGGTGATTTTGTGGTAGGCGGGAACTATGCGGTCGGTTTAGTGGTATTTATGATCCTAGTGATCATTAACTTTGTGGTGATAACCAAAGGTGCAACTCGTATCTCAGAAGTCAGTGCCCGATTTACCTTGGATGCCATGCCCGGTAAACAAATGGCCATTGATGCAGATCTCAATGCAGGGCTCATTGAACAAGACGAAGCGCGGCGACGGCGTGCAGAAATCAGTTCAGAAGCCGAGTTTTATGGTTCAATGGATGGTGCCAGTAAGTTTGTGCGTGGTGATGCGGTTGCCGGTATTCTCATTTTAATTATTAATATTATCGGTGGTTTATCCATTGGTATCTTGCAGCATGATTTATCTTTTTCCCAGGCGGCACGTAATTATACCTTACTCACCATTGGTGATGGTTTAGTCGCTCAGATACCTGCCTTACTCCTTTCAACCGCAGCCGGTATTATTATTACCCGCGTGTCTAGCTCACAAGATATGGGTGAGCAAGTTCTCAGCCAGTTATTTAATAATCCAAAATCATTAGCTGTAACTGCCGGTATCCTGGGGATCATGGGCGTGATTCCTGGTATGCCCAATGTGGCTTTTTTAAGTTTAGCGGTAGTGTGTGGTATTGGTGCCTATCTTATTCGTCGGCATCAGCGCTTACAGTTAGCTCGTGCTAAACCTAGCGATGATAAACCGCAACAATCAGAGTCTACTGAACTAAGCTGGGACGATGTACAGCCTTTAGATGCGGTGGGCTTAGAGGTTGGTTATCGTTTGATACCCATGGTAGATAAAGACCAAGGTGGACAACTCATGCCCCGGATTCGTGGTGTGCGTAAGAAGTTATCACAAGAGTTGGGTTTTCTTATTCCACCGGTGCATATTCGCGACAATTTACATTTATCCCCCAGTGCTTATCGTATTACCTTAATGGGTGTCACCGTAGGCGAAGCCGAAGTACACCCTGAGCGTGATATGGCGATTAATCCTGGCCAAGTATTTGGTGTGCTAGAAGGCATTGAAACGCGGGATCCCGCGTTTGGATTAGAGGCGGTATGGATTGAGCCAACCATGCGTGATCAAGCCCAAACTTATGGTTACACCGTGGTCGATGCCAACACCGTTGTTGCAACCCATTTGAGCCAGTTAGTGAAAACCCACGGCCATGAATTATTAGGCCATGAGGAAGTGCAACATATCTTGGATATGTTATCCAAGTCAGCACCGAAGTTAGTTGAAAACCTGACCCCCGATACCTTGTCATTGGGCGTTATTGTCAAGGTACTACAGAACTTGCTTGAAGAAGGGGTAGCCATTCGGGATATCCGTACCATAGCCGAAACATTGGCGGAGCATGGTGGTCGGAGTCAAGAGCCTGACATTTTGACCGCTGCCGTGCGGGTTGCCTTAGGACGTTCAATTACCCAACAAATCAATGGCATGGCCGTCGAACTACCGGTTATCACCCTGGACCCATCGCTGGAACAGTTGTTGCATCAGACCATACAGTCGAGCGAAGGTGGAGCCACGAGTATAGAACCAGGCCTGGCAGAGCGTATTCACAGCTCATTACAACAGGCGGCTTATACCCAAGAGCAATCAGGTTTACCCGCGGTACTGCTAGTTTCTGCCTTCCTACGGCCAATGTTGGCCAAGTTTGTAAGACATACTATTCCGGCATTACATGTATTGTCTTATAACGAAATACCCAGCGACAAACAGATCAAGATTGTTGCTACGGTAGGACAACCAACAACGCCAGGTCAGGTACAGGCGGGTTAGTGCTGATTGGAATGAAGGTGTAATGTAATATGAAAATAAAGCGGTTTACAGGTCCTGATATGCGGCATGCCATACAACGAGTTCGTAATGTGCTCGGGCCTGATGCAGTCATTTTATCGAATCAAACCACAGAACAAGGTGTCGAAGTTGTTGCCGCTGTGGATTATGATGAAAGCTTACTCGGTGCTACCCCTTTCGATAACAAGCCTAAAACCCAGCACAAAGAACGTGAAGTGAATCGTGACGCGATTTGGGATGATGTACGTTATGGTCGTAACATCCCGCAATCTGCGCCACCAGAACAACCTGCTCCCACTGTTGAACAGAACACAACGGTGGCATCTGCTCAGCCAGAATCCATGGCATTTAAGTTAGCCGATGATGAAAACTTTCAACAAATGCAGTCAGAGATCAAATCGCTGCGTGGTTTGTTAGTGAATCAATTATCCGGCTTAGCCTGGGAAAACGAAACCAAATACCATCCTTTACGTGCACGTCTACTACAGCGATTGATTGCCTTAGGCTTAAGTCCGCAATTAGCACGGGATATCACCGTCGAAGTCAAAGATGAAAGTGATTTGGATCATGCTTGGCGCATGGCTTTGGGTATCCTCGCCCATCGTATACCAGTACATGATGATCCAATCCTTAATAGCCGAAAAGCCATTGTCGCCATTGTTGGCGCAACCGGTGTCGGTAAAACAACGACCATTGCCAAACTAGCCGCACGTTATTTATTACGCCACGGTAAAGGTCGGGTTGGTTTAATTACCACAGATAATTACCGTGTTGCTGCACATGAACAATTACGCAGTTATGCGCGGATTATGGGCGCGCCTATGCGTGTGGCAAGTGATGTGGAAAGCTTGCAAGATATTCTCAATGCATATCGTGAGAAAGATTTAGTCTTGATTGATACCGCCGGTATGAGTCAACGCGATATGCGCTTAAGTGAACAGTTCTCGTTGTTAAAGCAAAGTGGGCATAATATTCAAACCTTCTTGAGCTTGGCAACCAACAATCAGCGTAGTGTTTTGAGCGAAGTAGTCCGTGCGTTTAAAACGGTTTCGCTCGATGGTTGCATACTGACAAAGGTTGACGAGACGACGAGCTTAGGTGGTGGTTTATCCATTGCCACGGAATTGCAATTACCCATTGCGTATATGAGTGATGGACAACAAGTCCCAGAAGATTTGCATGTGGCACGTGCGCACTTACTAGTGAGCCGCGCTGTGGCCATTATGCAAGATGTTGGGATTGGTGCTAAGGATGATCCGATTTCACAAATGATCGGTGGTATGGCGGCCCATGCTAATGGGTAACTTAATGTCGTTTGACCAAGCAACAGGATTACGTCGCGTGAAAAAACCTCGCCCAGTTAAATCCATCGCTGTTACTGGCGGTAAAGGTGGAGTGGGTAAAACCACCGTATCAGTTAACTTAGCCATTGCCTTGGCACAGCAAGATCAAAAAGTATTGCTGTTAGATGCGGATTTAGGCCTGGCGAATATTGATGTGTTATTAGGCTTACACCCTGA
>CAZPAE010000406.1:0-3505 GCA_964584455.1 uncultured Thioalkalispiraceae bacterium | reverse complement strand
ACCGACCTGATAAACCTGTGTCGTCCCAGCAGATAAGCTCAACTTGGGATCAGAAACTTTCTCACCCTCAATTTTCACCGCACCTTGCTGAATCATTTTACGCCCTTCCGATGTACTGCCCACCAACTTAGCCTCTTTCAAAATATTGGCCAATAACATTTCACCTTGCTCACAGGTCACCGTCACTTCGGGCATATCATCGGGCATGTTGCCCTCTTGGAAGCGAGTAATAAAATCTTGCTTGGCTTGTTCGGCTGCTTGGTTATTATGAAAGCGCGCCACAATCTCCATGGCTAAATCAAATTTCACGTCACGCGGATTTTTACCTTGTTCGATTTGCTGGCGAAATTGTTCAATCTCACTCATGGGTCGAAAGCTCAGTAGTTCAAAATAACGCCACATTAAATCATCAGAGACTGACATCACCTTGCCAAACATTTCATTGGCCGGTTCATTAATGCCAATGTAATTATTCAATGACTTTGACATTTTTTGTACGCCATACAAGCCCTCTAAAATGGGCATGGTCAGAATCACCTGGGGATCTTGCCCATAGTGCTTTTGTAATTCACGCCCCATTAGCAAATTGAATTTTTGATCCGTGCCGCCTAACTCAACATCGGCTTGCATTGCCACTGAGTCATAGCCCTGTACTAGGGGATAAAGAAATTCGTGAATCGCAATGGGTTGGCCTGACTTATAACGTTTATCAAAATCATCTCGCTCTAACATGCGAGCAACCGTATGCTTAGCCGCCAACTGAATCATATCTGCGGCACTCATTTTGCCCATCCACTGCGAATTGAACATCACTTCGGTTTTTTCTTCATCGAGAATTTTAAATATCTGTTCCCGATAAGTTTGGGCATTTTGTTCGACTGCTTCCGGTGTTAATGGCGGACGCGTCGCATTCTTGCCGGTGGGGTCACCAATCATGCCGGTAAAATCACCAATCAAAAATAAAACCTGGTGACCCAACTCTTGAAATTGGCGTAATTTATTAATCAGAACAGTATGGCCAAGATGTAAATCTGGCGCAGTAGGATCAAAGCCGGCTTTAACTCGGAGTGGTTTGCCCTTTTTAAGTTTGTCGATTAGCTCATTCTCAAGCAAAATCTCTTCACTGCCACGCTTAATGATGGCTAAATTCTCATCAACTGCTGCCATATTGTTCCCCATTTGTTGCAGCCGCGTAGAGTACCACATGCAACTTAAATTGATTAATCTAGTCAGCCCTCTAGACCGATAAAACACTGCGTCATGGGCGTTATTTGACCGGACTTATATTTCGGGTTATCTTTATCTAATAGCTGCAAAAAACTAGGTTTTTCCGTGAATTACAAATCATTCTTAACAAGAGATTATAAGAACATTATTGAGCCCGCAGGCCCCAAAAAGCGTCTGCGTATTAACCGCCTACATATGCTGATGATTCTCACTACTGTGAGTGTGGTTGGTACTTTATTCAGCCTCGTCTCGTTGGATGTCAACGCTAAAAAGCATGCGCTTAAACTCAACGATAATCCAGATAATAAAATTGTGGTTCCATTAGATATCCCCAACGAACCATTAACAACTACAACGTCTACTGTTAACACTGAACCTGTTGCCCAACAAACTTGGCAAACAGCAAAAGTTAAATCGGGTGATTCACTGGCAGTGATATTTAAACGCCACAACCTTAATGCCGCTGAACTACACAAGATTATGCAGCTGGGTAAAGAGGTGTCTCGCTTACGCCATTTACAACCAGGCCAACAGTTTCGTATGCAAGTCGATGGAGACGGTGCTCTCACCACACTTATATATGAAGTTAATAAGTTTGAAACCTTAGCTATTCATCGTGATGGCGATAGTTTTATTGCTTCACAACATCATAAGAATGTTGAGAAGCGACAAAACTCTGCGTCGGCAAAAATTACCAGTTCATTGTTCGAAGCAGGGAAAGCAGCAGGCTTATCTAATAGATTAGTGATGGAGTTAGCCCATATCTTTGGTTGGGATGTGGACTTTGCATTGGATATCCGCCAAGGCGATGAGTTTACCGTGCTCTATGAAGAACAGTTTCTCGACGGTGTCAAAGTTAACGAAGGTCCGATTATTGCTGCGGAGTTTGTTAACCAAGGTAAAGCATTCCAGGCAATCTTATATACTGATGATAGTGGTCGTCGCGATTATTATTCGCCAGACGGTTTATCCATGCGTAAGGCTTTCTTACGTACCCCGGTAGATTTTCGCCGTATTAGTTCCCGGTTTGGTAAACGTAAACACCCTATACTCAACACCATGCGTATGCATAAAGGCGTCGACTACGCGGCACCAAGAGGCACTCCGATTAAAGCATCGGGTAACGGTAAGATTATTCATAAAGGTAGAAAGGGTGGCTATGGCCACACCATCATCATTAAACACGGTGGTAAGTACAGCACGCTCTATGCCCATATGTCATCCTATCGAAAAGGAATGTATGTGGGTAAACGGGTCAAGCAAGGGGATGTGATTGGTTATGTGGGTAGTACAGGCCGTTCTACCGGTCCACATTTACACTATGAGTTTAGAGTTAATGGTGTACACCGAAACCCCTTAACAGTGAAATTGCCCAATGCAAAACCGATTGGTAAAAAATATAAAGCTGCATTCACGCAACATGCACGCGCCATTCTTTCGCAACTTGATATGCATAGAGAAACCAGTGTCGCTCTAAACCGTTAATGATCCATGTATGGATGAACTTTATATAGGTCTTATGTCAGGTACTAGCATCGATGGTATCGATGCTGTACTGGTAGACTTTAGTCAGGATCAATTCAAACTTATCGGTACACATTACCAAGCTTACCCCGAACCATTACGCGCCACCTTGCTTGGCATCGTCAAACAGCAATCAACCGGTCTAGCGCAACTCATGGATTGTGATCATGAAGTTGCTGTGGTCAATGCCTTAGCTATCAAAAAACTGTTACAAACAACAAATATCGCGACAACCCGTATTAAAGCCGTTGGTTTTCATGGCCAAACACTGTTTCATCAACCCCAAGGAAAACCAAACTCATTGCAAATAGGCGATCCTAATTTTCTTGCCCAACACAGCGGTATGACCGTCGTCACCGACTTTAGACGACGTGACATGGCGGTGGGCGGACAAGGTGCGCCCTTGGTTCCACTGTTTCACGAATACCTGTTTCGTGACAGCTCGGTTGATCGTGCTATTTTAAATTTAGGTGGTATCGCAAATTTAACCCTTTTAGCGGCCGATCAGAACCAAGCAACAACGGGGTTCGATACCGGTCCAGCAAGTTGTTTACTGGATGACTGGATTGCCCAACATCAACAGAAAAACTTTGATGAACAGGGTCAATGGGCGAAGCAAGGTCAATTAATCCCTTCATTATTAGAAAAACTGCTTAGTGACCCTTACTTTGATTTACCGGCACCGAAAAGTACCGGACGAGAATATTTTCATTTGAATTGGTTAAACAAACATATTGGCTCAAACCATTATGCT
>CAZPAE010000405.1:0-3509 GCA_964584455.1 uncultured Thioalkalispiraceae bacterium | reverse complement strand
TCGTTGAGATTTCTAAACATTGAACCGGAAGTGCATCACATCCCCGTCTTGCACAATATATTCTTTGCCTTCCAAGCGCAGTTTACCGGCTTCCTTTGCCCCGCCCTCACCTTGGTATTGGACAAAATCGTCATAGCTGGTGACTTCCGCACGGATAAAGCCTTTTTCAAAATCCGTATGAATAACACCTGCCGCCTGTGGTGCAGTCGCGCCCACTTTCACCGTCCAGCCGCGGACTTCTTTTTCACCGGCAGTGAAATAGGTTTGCAAACCGAGCAAGTGATGCCCAGCCCGAATCACGCGATGTAAACCTGGCTCTTCGAGCCCCATCTCCGCGAGAAATTCTTGCTTCTCGTCGTCTTCTAGCTCGACCATTTCCGCTTCGATTGAGGCACACACTGGTACCACAATAGAGCCTTCTGATTCAGCTAATTGCTTCACCGCATCCAGCTGGGGGTTGTCGCTAAAGCCAGACTCATCCACCTTGGCACTGTACATGGTGGGCTTAATGGTCAGCAAAAATAAATCTCGAATTAATGCGAGCTGTTCTTTTTCTAGCGGTAAGGCACGAACCGGCTTACCTTCATCTAACTGGGCTTTGACTTTTTCGAGTACCGCTAGCTTTGCTTTGGCATCTTTATCGCCTGACTTGGCCACTTTGCTGGTACGCAAAATACTTTTCTCAACGCTTTCCATATCCGCTAAGGCCAGCTCGGTATTGATGATTTCAATATCGCTGAGTGGATCAATTTTTCCTGCCACATGCACAATATCATCGTTTTCAAAGCAACGTACTACATGGGCAATGGCATCGGTCTCACGAATATTACCAAGAAACTGATTACCTAAGCCTTCCCCTTTCGAAGCCCCTTCAACTAAACCGGCGATATCCACAAACTCCATGGTAGTGGGGATAATTTTTTGCGGCTTGACGATATCAGCAAGTTTATCCAAGCGTGGGTCAGGTACTTCCACGATGCCTACATTAGGCTCAATGGTACAGAAGGGATAATTTTCTGCCTGAATACCGGCCTTGGTTAATGCATTGAATAAGGTTGATTTACCTACATTCGGTAATCCAACAATGCCACATTTAAATCCCATATGCTTTTCCTATTCATGTGATATGTCAGCACACATATCACGCTATATTCATTGGTTTAGCTATGCAGTTGTTGCATCGCTTTTTGTGTATCACCTTGCACCATTTGTTCAAGCAAATCCAAAGCCCGACCGATTTCATCTTCAATCACACGTTGGTCTTCGTTAGAGGCTTTTTTCAATACATGGCCTGTGACTTTGCCTTTATCACCCGGATGGCCTATGCCTAAACGTAGACGCTGAAACCCATTACCACCGCAGCGTGCAATAATGTCGCGCAAACCGTTATGCCCACCATGGCCACCGCCTTGTTTAAGCCGTACTGTACCTACCGGCAAATCCAGTTCATCATGCACAACCAGTACATTGGCTAGCTTTACTTTATAAAACTGCATTAGGGCACTAACTGCTTGGCCACTTAAATTCATATAGGTGTTGGGCTTTAGTAACCATACCGCTCGCCCAGAGATAGTCACTTTACTGACTTCACCGTGGAATTTTTTCTCAAGCTTGAAGTTACCTTGGAATTGACGTGCCACTTCATCCACAAACCAAAAGCCGGCATTGTGTCGCGTGTTGGCATATTCACTACCTGGATTACCCAGGCCAACGATCATATCAACATGCGCGGACAATGCCGGCTCCTAGTCGTGTTCTATGCGGTAAGGTTATTCGCTAGCGTCTGTTGCTGCTTCATCATCGGCCGCGCCAGCATCATCAGATGTTTCTTTAGCAGCACGGGGTAGATGAACACTGGCAACAGCCTGATCGTGTCCCTCACCATGGGCGAGTTCCACTAGTTCAGTTCCTGTTGGCATAGCGATATCAGATAAGTGGTAGATGGCATTCAGATCTAATTCACCTAAGTCCACTTCGATGTATTCTGGTAAGTCTTTCGGTAAACACGCCACTTCTACTTCAGTTAGGCTATGTGTTACCAAACCACCTTCACGAACACCGGGTGATTGATCTTCATTAATAAAGTGTAATGGTACATGTACCCGAATCTTCTCTGTCGCACTCACCCGTTGTAAGTCCATATGCAATACCACTGGACGGCTTGGGTGACGCTGTAGATCTTTGATGATCGCACTTTCATCTTTGCCATCCAGTTTGATGGTTAAGATGTGTGAGAAGAAGGCTTCGTTCTCAATTTGATGGAACACTTCATTGTGCGTCAATGTAATGGGGGTAGGCTCTTTGCCTGCACCATATAAGATAGCAGGTACTTTACCGGCATGACGTAGGCGGCGGCTCGCACCCTTCCCCATGTCACTGCGCGATTCAGCATTTAGGATAAAGTCAGTAGACATTTGTCTTACTCCTGATTGGGCAACCTATTAGGTTGCTTGTTAACAATGACAAAACAATCATGTTTTGTCGCTACACATCCCCGCGACCAAGGATGTGTTTGTTCACTACCCACAAACAATCTGCTTGCAGGTATTAACAAACCTAAGCTGTCTTAAACAAACAGATTAGGTTTGTTAATCAATAAATAGCGAACTCACCGACTCTTCATCGCTAATGCGACGAATGGTTTCGGCTAATAGCTCCGCAATACTAAGCTGACGTATCCGACCACATGCCTCAGCATCGGCACTTAATGGAATACTGTCTGTTACCACTAACTCATCCAACACGGAGTTTTGAATATTCTCCACTGCCGGTCCGGATAACACCGCATGCGTACAATACGCTAACACTTTTGCCGCACCATGCTCTTTTAGCGCACCGGCAGCGCGACATAGGGTCCCGGCCGTATCCACTAAGTCATCCACAATAATACAGCTGCGGCCTTCCACATCACCAATGATGTTCATCACCTTGGCTTCATTGGGTTTTGGACGACGCTTATCAATAATTGCTAAATCGGCATCATCTAAACGCTTCGCTAAAGCGCGTGCCCTTACTACACCACCCACATCTGGCGAGACCACCATTAAATTGGGGTAGGTTTGTCGCCATACATCACCTAATAACACCGGTGAAGCATACACATTATCCACGGGAATATTAAAAAACCCTTGGATTTGGTCCGCATGTAAATCGACCGTTAATACCCGATCGGTGCCCGCTGTTCCAATCATATCGGCAACCACTTTTGCCGTAATTGGCACCCGGGCTGATCGTGGGCGACGATCTTGCCGTGCATAACCAAAATACGGCATCACGGCGGTAACACGTGCGGCAGAGGATCGACGTACCGCATCGACCATCACCAATAATTCCATTAAATTTTCATTGGTGGGTGCACAGGTTGGCTGCACAATGAAAACGTCCTTACCACGGACATTTTCCATAATTTCCACCATGACTTCGCCGTCACTAAAACGGCCTACGACAGCTTTGCCTAACGGCATCTGCAAACGTGCCACAATATCATTAGCGAGTTTTGGGTTTGCATT
>CAZPAE010000404.1:0-3510 GCA_964584455.1 uncultured Thioalkalispiraceae bacterium | reverse complement strand
GTCTTCAGAATGTATATCTTTGATTATTCCTGACATCTTGTTCATATGATTACCTCATAAGGAAGATTCCAAGGTTATGGGGACAGGTTTAGCCACCTGCCATTGCGGTAACGAGATAGACGGTATCGCGGTTTTCAACTTTGGTGTCGATACCGTCTAATTTGTCGATGTCTGTATCGTTGAGGAATACTTTGGTATAACTTTTGATGTTATGGGATTCGTCATATAGGTGTTCGTCGATACCAGGATACCCTTTGACTAAATTTTCCAGCATGTTAGAAATGTTTTCGCCAGATACGGTAACAGTAGATTTCCCTTCAGTGTAGTTTCTCATGCGAGTAGGTAAGTGGATCGTGGGCATAGTTTTCTCCTTTTAAGTTAATGTAATTGACCGCAAGCTTCACAGGATTGGTTTTTTTCAATAGAGAACGTTTTGATATGATTGCTTTCTAAATCGAAATACCAAAGTTTATTCTGTAATGTGTCACCAATACCGGTAATGAGCTTGAGTGCCTCCATGGCCATCATGGTCCCGATGATAACGGGGCCTGGACCTATAGCTGGGAAGACTTTAATATTTGTCCAATACTCCGGTTTTTGTGGATAGATGCATTTAAGACAAGCAGTGGTACCAGGCAAGATCGTTGTGATATAGCCTTCCATACTATACATAGCGCCTGACACCATGGGCTTTTGGTGGGTGACAGCGATATTGTTGAGTGTATAACGCTCCTCAAATAACGGCGCGCCATCGACCACGATGTCGACATCATCAATAAATGATCCTACATCAACATCAGTAATGTGCTGGTTAATGGCTTCTATTTCGATGTCAGGATTTATTTTCCTTAACTCATCGGTAAAAGCATCGGTACATGGTCGACCAATATCCATAGGGTAGGCGAGCTGCATACGATTGAGATATTCAGGAACAATATCACCACCATGGACCAAATAAAGTTTGCCAATACCTGCACGGGCCAAGTTCATGGCTGCTGTGCCGCCAACACCACCGACGCGTGATACCAAAGCGCAAGATTGTTTAATCTTAATTTGCCCATCCATGCCGATGCCTTCAATACGAATTTGGCGTTCAAGGCGATCGAGTTCTGCTTGGTTTAGGATATTCATACGGCCATCTCTGCTTCAACAGGTGTGCCACAGACGGGGCAATCATGGCGTTTGCTCACATCGAGTTTTTTATAGGTGTTAGTCAGCAAATCACAATAAAGTAACTTGTTTTCGAGGGTGTCACCGATACCGACAATGAGCTTTAGGACTTCCATGGCTGCAATAGAAGAAATAATAACCGGGCTTGGAGTAATAACCGGGAAAATAGTTAGATTCCAATCTTCAGGTGGTTTAGGGAAAATACAGGCAAGGCACGCAGAAGAACCGGGTTTAACAGTTGTAACATAACCATCTAAGCCGTACATACCTGCCATAACGAGTGGTTTTTGTTGTGCAACAGCAGATTGATTCATTAAATAACGTTCTTCGAATAAAGGTGCGGCATCGACAATAATATCTGCCTGCGATGCTAACCAGTCGGCATTGTCTGAGTTAACATTCTCATTTGTTTTAACGATCTCAACATCAGGGTTAATATCATTGAGTGTGCGTTCAAACACATCAATGCGAGGTTGACCAAGATCTTTGCGAAATGCGAGGTGCATGCGATTCAAATTCTCATGCTCGACCACCCCATCGTGTGCCAGAACTAACTTTCCGATACCGGCTTTCGCCAGTAACATGGCAACGCTACCTCCTAGACCACCAACGCGAGATATCATGACTGAGGATTGTTTGATTTTTTCTTGCCCAGCAATACCAATATTCTCATCTTGAATTTGTCGCTCGTATAATTTCAACTCTTCGTCTGTAAGTAAGGTGTTGTGAGTATCTGAGCTTGTACTTGTGGCTGTATTGTTCATTATGGGTTCCTTTGTCAAAATATTTGAAAATTTTCATCGACTTCGTTAAACCAAGATATAAGACCACCGTCGAGGTAGCGTACTTTTTCATAACCTGCTGAGTGGAGTTTCTGTGCGGCAGCTTTGCTACGATCATCGGCTAAGCAATAAATAATGATCTCCTTGTCTTTGGGTAGCCGATCAAATTTTTCGGGTAATTGTTGTAAAGGTATGACGATAGGTTCGCCTAATAAAGACACCTCGGTTTCCATTGGCAGGCGTACATCTAGCAGTGTGTAATTATCGCTGCCTGAATCAAATAAGGATTTGAGCTCTAAGGCTTTTATCGGGATAGGTTCATAACCCCCCTCGCGTTCTTTATGTTCACCACCGAATCCACAAAAAGCATCGTAGTCAATCAGCTCGGTTATGGTTGGGTTGTTACCGCAAATAGGACAGTCTGGGTTTTTTTCTATACGTAATTCCCTGAATGACATTTCTAATGTATCAGCCATTAATAAACGGCCAATGAGCAAGTCACCTTGCCCAATAATAAATTTGATCACTTCGGTTGCTTGAATGATACCGAGTAAACCAGGTAGTACACCTAACACACCGCCTTCTGCACAAGATGGAACTTCACCGGGTGGGGGTGGTTCGGGGTATAAACAACGATAGCAAGGTCCTTGTTTGGCATAGAAAATGGAGGCTTGGCCATCAAAGCGGAAAATGCTGGAATGAACATTAGGAATTCCTAACAAGACGCAAGCATCGTTGATAAGGTAGCGTGTGGCAAAATTATCTGTACCATCGGCAACGACATCATATTGTCCGCAGATCTCTAATGCATTTTCCGAGTTCAACATACATTCATGTTGAATGATATTGATGTGTGGATTAATTGCTTTGAGTTTCCGTGCGGCAGACGATAATTTACTTTTACCAACATCGTCTGTGAAATGAAGTATTTGCCGTTGTAAGTTGCTGTAATCAACATCATCGTAGTCGACTAAACCAAGAGTGCCGACACCTGCTGCTGCTAAATACATGGCTAAAGGTGAGCCTAGCCCGCCTGTGCCAACACAGAGCACTTTGGCGTTATTTAACTTTAACTGACCGGCCATTCCCACTTCAGGGAGAATTAGGTGTCGACTATAGCGCTTAACTTCTTCTTCCTTTAGCAAGCGAGGTTTTTTTACGGTGCTTTCATTTGCTGTTTCAGTGGCTTCTGCTAATTCATTCATAATATTAACTTTTCAAGTTGGTTGTGAAAAAAATCTATGCGCATGAATCTAGGGCTCAGCATGCAGCATGATATGCTTGTATTGTTAATGCTTAAAGCTACTGCTAATTCGCGAATATTGTGTTGTTTAGTTCGTGGTTGTTACGATCTAAATCAACGGGGGATGTTGTGAATACACTCCATTGTGAAACCGTCTATCCCTAGTTAACGCTAGAACAATTCCTTTTGTTGTGTGTTCATCCGTGAGTGTTAGCGTTGTTTAACAGTCACCGTCTGTGTGACTGTTGGTTGAATATACACATACTGCACATCAAAAAAAAGATGTATTGTTCACAATTTTATATATGTTTTTTT
>CAZPAE010000403.1:0-3511 GCA_964584455.1 uncultured Thioalkalispiraceae bacterium | reverse complement strand
CCTGCAACCCTTGCATACCAACACCGTGAATTACCACCTGTCCAGTACCTGGCTCGTCAATTTTGACACCCATAGCCCGAAACGCATTGAGTGTTGCTAGATTATCTTCACCGGTAAGAAAACCAGACACCTCTGTGGTGCCCTGCGCTAAAGAACCTAACATAATACTCCGGTGGGACATGGACTTATCACCGGGCACACGTAATGTACCGGTCAACTTACCACCGGGTTCAAGACAAAATTGGGTCGTTCCACTACTCATTATACTCATCCACAAAACTGATCACGTGCTTGTTTAGCACGGGTAAATGTCTGCTTTAAAAAATCACTATCGCCTTGCTCAACAGCTTCGGTTAAGCGTTGTAAATCTTGATGGAATACACGCAAAATTTTCACTAACTGCTCACGATTGGCCGCACAAATGTCATGCCACATCGTCGGGTCACTGGACGCAATCCGGGTGAAGTCACGAAAGCCACCCGCCGCATAGTCAAAAATTTCTTGTTTATCATCTAAACGCGCTAGGGTATCCACTAACGTGTATGCCAACATATGCGGCAAATGACTGGTTGCCGCTAATACATCATCATGATGCAATGCCTGCATATCGATTACCTGTGCACCACAGGCCTGCCAAAGCTGACGTACCGTTTCTAATGCGCTGTTATTGGTTTTCTCATGCGGGGTTAAAATAACCCGACGTTGTTGGAATAGCTCCGCGAAGGATGCCGCCACACCACCACGCTCAGTGCCAGCAATGGGATGTCCTGGAACAAAATTTGGCAGTAACTCACCAAAAACCGTCACCGATGCATCAACCACACTTTGTTTTGCACTACCGACATCAGTCAGTATCATATTTGACTGTAAATGTGGCTTAAGACTTTCAAAGATGGTTTGCATGGCGCCTAATGGTGTTGCCACCATAATCACATCACAATGTTCAACTGCAGCGCCTATATCGGTGTAAAATGCATCAATTACACCGAGCTGTTGTGCCTGTTCAAGATGTTTTGGGTCACGACCATAACCAACAATTTTTTCGACTGCATTAGCTTGACGCAGTGCACGGGCAAAAGAACCACCGATCAAACCAACACCAATAACACATAACTGCTTAATGATGGGCGCACTACTCATAAGCTTAAGATATCTTTCAATGCAGCAAGGAAAAAGGCATTCTCTTGTTCAGTCCCTACCGTCACGCGTAGATGATGCGGCATGCCGTAATTGGCCACAGGACGCACAATCACACCTCTTTCTAATAGTGCTTGATAAATCGTTTGTGCAGGCTTGCCTAAATCAAACGAAATAAAGTTAGCAATGGAAGGAATATAACCCAAGCCCATTTGTTCAAAGGCATCCATCAGTTGCTGCATACCCTGAGCATTTTTTTCTACACTCATGGTTAAATGTGCAGAATCATCGAGTGCTGCAACCGCTCCGGCTAGGGCTAAGGAATTGACATTAAAAGGCTGTCTTACTCGATTGAGCAGATCCGCAATTTGCGCAGATGATACGGAATAACCAACACGTAATCCGGCTAACCCATAGGCTTTAGAAAATGTGCGCGTCACGATCACATTTGGATAAGCCGTTACAAACTCAAGACTATTCGGATAACCTATCGCCTGCATAGCAGGATCAGTAGCATATTCAAAGTAGGCTTCATCAATCACTACAATGGTTGTTTTCGGTACACTATTGAGTAATGTTTCCAGACTTGCTTTGTTAACCCATGTTCCAGTGGGATTGTTCGGGTTAGCAATAAAAATAACTTTGGTCTTGTCACTCACCCGCTGCACAATTGCATCAATATCGTAACCCCAGTCTTTGGCTGGCACAGCAAAATGATTTGCGCCAACAGCTTGGCATGCTAAAGGATAAACTGCGAACGAATGCTCAGAGTAGATGGCTTCATCACCTTGGTTAATAAAAACCCGTGCAACCAACTCCAAAATATCATTAGAACCATTACCCAATGTAATTTGGTTTTGTTCCACACCTAAGTGTTCACTTAAGCGCTGCTTTAACACAAAGCCATTACCATCGGGGTAACGAGCTAAATCCGTGAGCTCAGTTTGTAATGCTTGTATTGCCTTTGGGCTGGGGCCAAATGGGTTTTCATTAGAAGCAAGCTTAATAATTTCCTTTAAACCCAGTTCACGCTGTAACTCATCAATAGGTTTTCCAGGCTGATACGGTTGCAATTCACGTATACCTGGTACCGTTAAGTCACAATAATCAATCATCATGGTTGCCATAGATTAAAGTACCGCTTTAGGGTAAGAGCCCAGCACTTTAACAAAACTGGCCGCCTGTTTTAGCTCATCAATAGCTGCTGCCACAGGGGAATCTTGCATATGCCCTTCACAATCAATAAAGAACACATAATCCCACATACCACGACGCGAGGGCCGCGACTCAATACGTGTCATGGATATACCATTGTTAGCAAAAGGCTCTAACATATCATGCAATGCACCCGGACGATTATGGGTAGAAATTAATAACGACGTTTTATCTTGGCCACTACTGGGCGTGTCGTGCCGACCGATAATTAAAAACCGCGTGGTATTATCCGGCTCATCTTCAATATTCTTGACGACCATATTCAAATCATAAATTTCAGCCGCCATATCACCGGCAATGGCAGCCACACCAGACTCATTAGCCGCCAAACGCGCCGCTTCTGCATTACTACTAACCGTACGCTGCTCCACATTCGGCAAATTGGCTTCTAACCATTTGCGGCATTGCGCCAATGATTGTTGATGTGAATAAACTAACTTCACTTCATTTAAATTTTCGGTTTTGCTCAGCAAGTGATGATGAATGCGTAACTCCACTTCACCACAAATATGCAACGTAGAATTCATAAATTGATCTAAGGTGTGATTCACCACCCCTTCAGTGGAATTCTCTACCGGCACAACACCATATGAGGCATTACCTGACTCCACTTCATGGAACACGTCATGAATACTTGCTAATGGTGCCGTTTGTACTGAGTGACCAAAATGCTTTAATGCGGCAGATTGTGTAAAGGTACCCTCTGGACCTAAGAAAGCAATCCGCATCACCTGCTCTAATGCTAAACAAGCAGACATAATTTCACGAAACAACCGAGCAATCTCTTCGTTACTCAGCGGCCCTTCGTTTCTTTCTTGAATAGCACGTAATACTTGTGCTTCGCGCTCTGCACGATAAAAATGGGGATTCGCATCCGATTTGGTCTTAGCAAGTGCAACGTCTTGCGCTACTTTGGCACGCTGATTCAGCAATGACTGAATCTGTTTATCCAGCGTATCAATTTTGTCACGTAACTGATTTAATTCGTCTGCCATAAGCGAAAACTAGTTATATTGCTCGCGCAGCGAGCACTCCTTCGATACCAGTTATATGTTGGATCACTTTCTCATCTAATGCTTTATCCACATCAACCAAGGTGTATGCAAGATCACCTTTAGATTTATTCAACATGTCAACAATATTTAAATTATTTTCAGCC
>CAZPAE010000402.1:709-3511 GCA_964584455.1 uncultured Thioalkalispiraceae bacterium | reverse complement strand
TTAGCATCTTCAGATGTGTTTAAGACATCAGATAAACAATCTGCAATTTTATTACATTCTTCAATAAATTCTTTGTGTAGCCGGTCTATGAGTTGTTTTACTTCTTGGTAATCATCTGCCCGCTGGTTATCTTCTGCCACGATAGCTTGTAGGTACTCTGATGAATAATCCTCGATATACTGAGGTGGTTCATTTTCATCTCCATGTTTCGTAACCGGTTTTAACTCAAAGCGTAATGTTTTGGATAATGGGTAAATCTGTGTAAAATCATCTAACCGCATGTTCCCTCCTTTACCAAATTGAAAATATCCCACACGAGCACAGTCTAATTGGCTGCTGGGACAAAACGTGTCCTATTTTGCGTTTTTGCTTAGTTTAAATGGGCTGATCTCAGCACGTCTAGCTGTCCTGAGATCAGCGTGTAGTTAACGTTTACGTGTTGAACGCCGATGTGCACGTACACATTCCACACGACCATCACGGCAACGAGTATATGCTCGTACATAGACTGAGCGTTCTGATGTCAATTTCAACATCAGTTACCTCCTTCTTATACTTTCTAGAGGGCTCGGTGTTTATTGTGCTATCCTTGTCCTAGGCTTTTAGAAGAGCATTTCAGTATCGTAACCGAGTGTAACGATACCTAGCCTATATAAGGCGATGTTGCTGCATCGCCTTTTTCCTTAAAACGAAAATTATTTTAAGAAGGACTCCTCTTGTTGTCAATACTGGAGTATACTAGTTTACGAAAGGAGAAAGAGGTTCATCGATAATTTCTACTTTTGTAGATAGAAGGACAAAGACCTCGATTTAAACCCACGGCGAAGGATCGCCTTTCGTTTTTAGTCGTAGAGTGCTCTCACCTGTTCGGCAAGCTGGCTAATATTGTGCTGTAATGTGGTAGGAGCGAGTACTTTTACTTGGTCAGCATACTTTAGAATATCGCGAATTAGCTCGCGGTCATCATTGTAGGGAAAACGCAATTCATAGTTTGCCCCTTGCCAGATTCCTTGTTGCTGTGGGTGCCATTGTCGGCTAGCAGCTTCTCGGGCGGCATTCCCATAAAACTCTAGCTGTGCCGTATGCTTGGGCTCACCGGAAAAAATCCCATAACTACTGGCATAGTGCTGTTGCAAGGTAACCGGTTCAACTTGAATACAAGTTTGTTTTAACAAATGCGCCTGTTGAATGTTGGCCAATTTAAATGAGCGCAGTTCGGCACGCAAATGGCAGTAACTATCTAAATACCAATTCTCTTGGTAATAAACAAGCTGTTGTGGACTAATATCTCGTTGTGAGGCACGACCCTCGTAATCTTGGTAATCAATTTGTAATCGTTGGTTTTGTATTAGTGCTAAGTTAACGACGTCAAAAATATGATTATGCGTGTGTTGCTTGGTGGTAGGGAGAATTTTAATTTTATCTTTTAATACATGGATATCAATGTGATGATTTGCTAATAATTGGGCTATTTGCTGTTCAATGGGTTGAATATCTTGTTGTATTAAACTTGAGTCAAACTCGCGTACTAGATTAAGTAAACTTGCTAGACCAATGAGTTCTTTACTAGTTAACCATAGGCCAGGTAGCTCATAGGTATCTTGTGGATCATTATATCGCCAGCCTTGTTGAGGTATCTTTTGCAATGGCGCATGCCAATAATCTCTGAGATTATTGATATGGCGGTGTACCGTTTTGGTTGAGCATTCTAACTCGTTAGCGAGTGCTTGTTCGCTGATTGGTGTCCTGCGGTGTTTGAAAATACGATGCAGTTGCTGCATGCGGTCAAATTTATCCATACCCCCTTCCCTGCTCTGGTACGTTTTATTTAATGCCCAATTTGGTGATATTGTCTGTCCTTTCTGGTTTTAATGCAATTTTTGTTGTGGGTATTATTGATGAGATGTTGCTATTCTGATTGGTTATTGAGCAATAAAAGTAAATAAAATGGCTGCTATATATAAGCCGAGCCCAAAAACCGTATGCGCCCCCAAACTACGCAGGCGGATGGTGTTCGGTTTGGGGGTTTTGGCTGCCGCAATGCCCATACCAAAGCTTGGTTGCATGACGAAAAACGGCATAACAACGGTACAGACACCGATAATGAGGGCTGGTAATAGGCTGGGTTGGCGTGCCCACTCCACTCCCCAAATGGCTAATAATAGCCCCGCAAAACCAACCCCAATGGCGTAATGAGCTGCCCAGCCGAGTATCTGCTCACCGCGCACAGCGGGTGTTTGAGCGATGTTTTTGTGGGCAAATTGGCCCTTTGGAAAGTGCCCTAACCAGCGGCCGACCAGGCCATAATTGAGTGAGGGAATACCGAAAAAATGCTTCAAAATCAGTGCCCAAAGGTCCATGACGACAGTGGCGCCTACACCTATATATATAGTAGCCATCAGCCATAGAGTTTCTTGAGTCATTTGTTAGGTCTCCTCGCTTGCAGTCAATGGCATCGAATGCCAAACTCCAGCATGTGATTAAGGGTGCCAAATCCAGTGGATTGCGGCATACCGTTGTTTGGAATAACATTCAATTGAGTTGTTGAATGATGAGATAGTATTTCAAGTATGTCAATCATGAATGATGATCCCCAAGCTCAGATTTTTGCTGAATTTGCCGAATTGGCGCGAACCTTAGGTAACGCCCATCGTTTGATGTTGCTAGAGCACATTGCCCAAGGGGAACGATCCGTGGAACGGCTGGCAGCGCTATCGGGGTTGTCGATTGCCAATACCTCGCAACATTTACAACATCTGAAACGCGGTGGGTTTGTACAAACCCGTCGGGATGGCAAGCATG
>CAZPAE010000402.1:0-694 GCA_964584455.1 uncultured Thioalkalispiraceae bacterium | reverse complement strand
TTGTACCGCTTGGGCGAAGGGCCGATTGTGAATTTACTAGATGCCCTACGCCAATACGCTGAACATAATCGTTCGGCAATTCGGGATTTAATTGCAGATAGTTTTCATCAACGCGAACAATTGGAATCCATTTCCCGTGAGGAATTGCTAGCTCGGTTAGAGCAAAATAGCATTACGTTATTGGATGTGCGGCCGAAAGAGGAATTCGTTTTAGGGCATTTACCTGGCGCCATTAATATTCCCGTAGAAGAATTAGAATACCGGCTTGCGGAACTGCCCAAAGACCAAGAGATTGTGGCCTATTGTCGTGGTCCTTATTGTGTTTTGTCTGTAAACGCCGTGACAGCAATGCGCAATAAGGGTTTCCAAGCACGACGATTACAAGATGGTTTTCCAGATTGGAAGGCAGCAGGTCTTCAAGTCGAAACCACAAACTAATTAATTATTTTAGCGTTTTCCAATCCACTTTACATTTTACGCCCGATGGAATGGTATGGTCTGGGTTAGGTAATTTTAAACGTATGCCAAATGTACCACTGGCCGGATCAATGACTTTATCTACAATATCTACTTTTGCCGACAACGGTCCTTTAATAGGCCCTTCTGGATAAATATCCGCTGTCATGCTGTTAGTAATTTTGCCAAACATCTCAATGGGCGCAGTGACTTCTACATGTAATGGGTTTATCTGAAC
>CAZPAE010000401.1:0-3516 GCA_964584455.1 uncultured Thioalkalispiraceae bacterium | reverse complement strand
CACGTTATTCCATCTGGAGCATACGAATGCCACGTCGTCGATACCTTACTCAGCAGTTTCATGACGCGCCACCGAAATTTAATGCGGCCCAGCGTCAACGTCATCTCTACCTGGAGTCGGCCTTTATCGATGAAGTCTTGTCTAAGGTGCGAGGCTCGGAAAACAAAGTCTACATCGCCTTGGCATATTGTTACTTCAAAGTGTCTTTTCAATTTTTCGACACAGCATACACCAAAGATCTCAACTATGTCGCACGCAAATTATCTGTACCGCATCACAACTTAAATTGGGAACGTTATCAGCGCGACACGCAACAAAATCACAAAAAGCTCATTTTAAACTTCATGGGGTGTTGCCGCTTTGAGGATACGAAAGCACAAACAATTATCGTCAATTATATAGAACGCCATGCCAGGACACGAAAACCCTTTAAAGAGTGTTTTTGTCAACTCGCCACCAAATTACACAAAGAAAGAATTGAAATACCCTCGTACACCAGGATTGAAAAAATAATTACGGCTGTCTATGCGGATCATGAAAGCCGTTTGTTGAAAATAGTCGATACCGAACTGAGTAAGCACGACAAAGCACGCCTGGACCAGCTTTTCGACAAAAAACAACCCAATGATAATAGTCGTTCAAGTCAGTATCAATTAACGTTGCTTAAACGATTTTCTCATTCTTTGGCTCCGGCGAAGATAGCGAACAACATAGAAGCATTTGAAACCTTGAGTGAGCTGTTTTGGATCGCACAGCCTATCATTGAAAAATTGGAGATGAGTAACGAGGCGATACGCCACTATGCCACCTCAGTCCATAAGAGCCAGGTATTTCAAATTAAGCGCCGCGCAGACGAGAGTCGTTATCTGCATCTTTTAACGTTTATTGTGCATCAGTTTTACCAGCTTCAGGATGTGCTCATTGAAACCCTGATGTCCGCGGTCACCTCTTCTTATAATACGGCCGAACGAGAAGCAAAAGAATATTATTATAAAATGCGAAATGAGCAGACCAAGAATACAAGACGGCTTGTGGGTTGTTCGACAGATCTTCTACAAATACATGAGAACATTAAAACGATACTGACCGATCCAACGCTTGATGACGCGGTTAAGGTAGAAAAAGCCCTGCAGCTTCTCTCGCCCAAAAAGTATCCATCAGAATCATTAGCAGATGCCATTGATGAGGTGAATAACGATCTTGACAGAATGAGCGGCGAAGCCCTGTTTTATCATTTTCTGGAAGCAGGTTCTCAGAAGTTGCAGCGGCGATGTAACAATATTGTGAAATGTCTCATTTTCAGTCAGCAGTCCACCAATAAGCCCTTGCTCTTAACCATCGATAAATTTAAACAAAAGAAAGGGAAAGTCGACAGCGCCTATTCGGTCCGCTTTTTAACCACAGCGGAACGAAAATACATCGACACAAAAGAGAAATTCAAAGCAAGCCTGTATAAGGTGGTGTTCTTTAACCATATCAAGCAAGCCATTAAAGGTGATTCATTATGCCTGCAATACTCCTATCACTATAAAGCCCTGGATGAGTATTTAATTCCTTTAAACCGATGGGAGAAAAACAAAGCCAAGCTGCTACGCCAGGCGAATATGCAACAGTACGCTGATTTTAAACAGGTACTATCTAAGCTTGAACAGGAGCTGCATACACAATACCAGGAGACAAACGAACATATTTTAGCAAAACTTAATACCGATGTTAAAATACATGAACTAGGTGGTTACAGGCTGGTTTCTCAGAAAAATACCGCGCACGAGCAGATTTTATTGGATGATATCGATATCGAGCTCTACCCTACCGAAAATTTTGTCCCTATTTCGGAAGTGCTGAGTACCGTTCATAAGGCAACCGGATTTCTTGATGAGTTTCAGCCCCATCATCAAAAATACTTAAAAGACAGGCCGGAAAATAAAACCTTAATCGCAGCCATCATTGGTACGGGCTGTCACTTCAGCACATCCCAATTTGCTAAACATTCACGTTCGCTAAACAATAATGCGCTTATTACAACGGCAAACAATTATATATCGTCCGAGAATGCGCGACAGGCGTGCAATAGTATTCTGCAGTTTGTGGAAAAAATGCCATTAGCAAACTTATTTATTGACGAACATGGTTTACAAACGTCCAGCGATGGACAGAAATGGACGGTATCCACGGATTCGCTTAATGCCAATTATTCATTTAAATATGGTGGCAAAGATCCGGTGATATCAGAATATAAATTTATCGATTGCCGAAACCTTTTTTATCACGATAAAGTAATAAGCGGTGCTGAGAGAGAAGCGCATTATATGATTGATGGCGTGCTCGATAATGAGGTGATTAAATCCGATCTGCACTCAACCGACACGCATGGTTATACAGAGATGGTATTCGGTGCAGCACATTTACTTGATATTTCGTTTGCGCCAAGGATCAAAAATGTGCATAAATTATATTTGTACTCCCTCAAAAATAAACAAGCCTACACACAGCGCGATTACCCAATTTTACCTAAAAAGAAAATTAACATCCGACGCATAGAAAAGTACTGGGATGACATACTTCGGCTCGTTGTATCCATTAAGCTCGGCGAAACAACCGCATCACAAATATTTAAACGCCTTAATTCCTACTCACAAGACGATAATCCGCTTTATATCGCCCTGAAAGAGTTTGGTCGCATTATCAAGTCACTTTATATCCTACGATACATTGATGATCCTGAACTTAGAAGCGCGGTACACAAACAACTTAATAAAGGCGAAAGTGGTAATAAACTCGACCGAGCGTTGGCGATCGGTCGTCCTGATTACAGACATAGCACAAAAGAAGAACAGGAAACCCTGGCAAGCTGCAAACGGATTATTAAGAATGCGATCATTTGTTGGAACTATATGTATTTGACGCAAAAACTCATGAACACATCGACTAAGATAGAAAAACAGGCGCTGATTGATAAAATAAAAACATCATCGACCATTTCCTGGGAACATATACTTTTTCATGGGGCCTATGATTTTTCGGATAGCACGCTGCAAGATTCACGATTCTTTGTCTTTAAAAAAATGCACGATCAAAAGGTGCTAACGGTATAAGACTACCCACAAAAGTACCAAGGCCAATTAACTTGACTTGATTGGTTTTCAGTCATCACCAGCATGCAAAATTTCATACAGTGCTGTTTTCTTTAAAATTGAGCCATTTTTCGATTAGAATCCAAGAAAAGAAAACCCGTTTAACTATTTGTTTTATCTTAGTTTTGTTGTTTATCTGTTCGTAGAAAACGCGTTTTGTTTAGACTTACCCCATTAGGCCAATCGTGCCGCCCGTTAGAACCGACAGTACTCCCCAAAAAGACAAAACAACCACCACCCAATGCCAAACTGTTGCATGCTGGCGTAATTGGACAGGATATATCCAATGTAGATTGGCGCCTAGCCAATTCCAGATGCGTTCATGTCTTGTTGTGTCGCGAACTACCTCACCGCTTTTTGTTGATACATATAAGTAGGTATC
>CAZPAE010000400.1:0-3516 GCA_964584455.1 uncultured Thioalkalispiraceae bacterium | reverse complement strand
CATAGCCGTTAATGTCAGGCAATTGCACATCGAGAATAACAAAATCCGGTTTTGCTGCATGGGCAATATCAAGCCCCTGTTGGCCAGTTGTTGCTTGTATCGTGTGATAACCATGTAATACTAGTAAATCATTGATGAGACACATGTTATCTGGGTTATCCTCAATGATTAAAACTGTTTCCATACCGAAGTCCCTTAATTCGGATAAACAGGCATCAGCACCTTAGGTATTCTGATCCAAAATAGACTGCCTGCATTAAGTTTACTTTCAACACCGATGTCACCCCGTAAAAGATCAATAGCAATTTTCTTCGTCAAATAAAGCCCTAACCCGGTACCACCTGCCTTAATGTTTAAATGTGAGTGGATACGTTCAAATGGTTCAAATAGGCGAGTTAGGTCTTCTTGGCTAATCCCTACACCAGTATCCTTGACACTTATTTTTATTTCTTGTTCCGTTTCGTCGACCGTAATGGCGACACCACCGGATTCAGTAAATTTCATGGCATTGCTAGTAAGATTAAGAATACACTGCAATAGCCTTTTTTTATCAGTATGCAGCGTAATATCTGCCACTGGTTCGTACCGTAAGTATAGACTTTTTTGTTGGAAGGACTGCTGTAGCGTTTCACAGACCTCAGCCAATACCTCGTTTACGGTAAAGTCGCTAGTAATAACGTCAATACGGCCAGATTCAATTTTAGATACATCGATGATATCAATGATCAAACCTAATAAATGCTGGCCTGAGCGGTTAATGCGTTTGCTATAGTCTAAATATTTATCATCTAACTTACCGTAAACTTGTTGTAACATTGTGCCGGAGAAGCCGATAATTGAATTCAGTGGAGTACGAAGTTCGTGGGAGACCGAAGCAATAAACATAGATTTCAGTTTATCTAACTCTTTTAGTTTTTCATTAGCATGAAGCAAATCACGTGTGCGTTCGGCCACCTTACGTTCCAGCTCGTCATACGCTTGTTTTAACGCCATTTCGTTTTTCTTGCGTTCACTGATATCACGTAGGCTAACCACCCGTATTGACGTTCCATCAAAATGAATACTGCTGGCATGGACTTCAACTGGAATTTCTTCCTTTGACTGGGTCACAATCACAATTTCATATGGGCCAGCATTGGATGAGCCCATATTGGCTATAATGATCGGCCTTGAGGCTTCAGTGGCAAAGTTGAGAATGTTTTTGCCAATGAGTTGGTCCGGTGAATATCCAGTGACTTTCAATGCAGCTGGATTTACATCAATAATTTCACCATCGCGATGAAAGAAAACCATCTCAAATGTCGCATGGAAAAATTTCCACAGGCGTTTTTCGCTTTCGATTCGGGCATATTCTGCTCGTTCGCGCTCAGCTGCTTCACGTTGCAATAGTTCGTTTTTTAATGTGATTTCTCGTGTGCGCACTTTCACTTGTTGTCGCAACAAAGTACTAATAATAATAAAAATAATCGTTAGACTGGCTGCACCAATACTGATCCACACCCAATATATAGGAAAGGTGTCGACTTCGATATCAATCCATTTTTTACTGATCTTCAGCTGTTCTTCAGTTGAGATAGCATTTAGCCCTTTGTTTAAAATACCAACCAGTTCGGGCCAGTCCTTTCGCACAGCTAGGGAGTGTCCGAGGGTTTTTAATTGCGTGGGGGCGGCAATTTTAAGGTTGGTGAAATGATGGGTCCGAATAACATAGGTTGATGTGGCTGTATCACCAATAAATGCATCAGCATCCCCAGCAGAAACAGCGGCAAGTGCATCCTTTATTGTTTTGACAGTCGTCAATTCAAGGTGAGGGTAGTGCTGTGTTATCAAATCGTGGGCGATATAGTTTTCTACAACTACAATACGTTTATTAATGAGGTCTTCTAAACCCACAATAAAGGGATATTCGTCTTGAGTGAAAATCACTAAAGGGTATTGGATATAAGGCTGTGTAAAGTGAAGGTACTGTTTGCGTTCATCACTGGGTGTGATAGCGGCAAAGGCATCGATTTTCCCTTGCTTAGCCAAAGCAATAGCTTGGCTCCAACTCAGATCAGGGATAACCTTCATTGAAATGCCTAATCGTTGATTAAGTAGATCAATATAGTCAGCAGCAATACCCGCATGGTTACCATCATCATCCATAAATTCGATCGGAGCAAAATCGGGGTCGACCGCAAGGTTAATATTGCGATGTTCGGCGAGCCATTTTTTTTCGGACTCTGTCAGCTTTATAGGTATAGCTCGGTCAGCATAGATGTTCCATTTTTTGATCAGCTTTTGTCGTTCTTCAACACTGATCGATTCAATAGCTTTATTGATAATAGATTGTAGCATCGGCCAATCTTGCCGTATGGCTATGTGATAAGAGGTAAAGCCTAACTCGCCGAGATCAGCCTTCGGGCTGATAACAAGATTAGCTAAGAAGTGTTGATGCATTAAATAATAAACTGTCCCTAAACTATCTATATAAGCATCAGCTTGGTTTAGTGATACTGCCTTAAGACCATCTAGTGAGCTATCCACTAAATGAATAACAATTTCAGGATAATGTTGTTCAATATATTCTTGGGTACTAAAACTCTTGGCGATGGCTAATGTTTTACCCTTTAAATCTTCTAAACTCTGGAATGTTTGGTTGTCTTTTCTTACTACTAGCACTTTAAGCATTTCAAAGTAACTATCACTAAAGTGCATTTTATGTATACGTTGCGGAGTAATGGTAATGGGGTGAAGTAAGTCAATCTGCTTAGCTTCAAACTGTTCATATAACTGTGACCAACGATCATGAGTAACATAATCAAACTGGATGCCTAGCTTACTTGCGATAAGATTCAAATAGTCAATGGAGAATCCCTGCGGCATCGATTGGGTATTAAAATCATAAGGTGGCCAGTTTGTTTCGTTAGAAACCCGAATCCTTGGATGTTCAAGCAACCATGCCTGTTCTGCCGCTGTTAATGGTATGGTTGGTTTTTGGGGAATGCGTTGTTCTGCATGTAATACGAGGCTGTAGAGTAGTAATAACAATGGGCTAAACAATGAAGCATACTGTTTAGTGGAATAGAGTAAGTTGCGGCGTGTTATTGTTCTGTACATTGAATCGGTTAGTTTGTTATTAAACCCGTATATCAATTTTTAATTCATTACATTAAATGGGCTTAATGCAATGTTATTTGCCAGATACAAACTAACACTATAACGAGGTTAGCTATTAAAAGTCATTGTTTTTCAGGCTTTGCTTGATATTAAGCAATATAAAGATAATCTGATAGAAGGCTTGGTCACAACTTCGGTGCAATTAGCAATAGAGGGATTCCCGTTTTCAATGAAACGGGAAGTTGTTGAAAGTTAGGCGAATCAGACCTTAATGATTTAACAATTTATCGATGTCTTTGCGAATACGTTTAGGTGTCGAAATACTGGAATAGGTGTCCACAATATTGCCCTGTTGATCGAGCAAATACTTGTAAAAATTCCATTTAGGGTAAACACCGGTTGCTTCACCTAAACCAC
>CAZPAE010000399.1:0-3521 GCA_964584455.1 uncultured Thioalkalispiraceae bacterium | reverse complement strand
GACTCAATAGGCGGGCATTTCTTACATCTGCTGCACGGTGAAAAACCTTCGCAAGAATTGGTGCCTGCTATGCATATCTCGCTGATTCTTTATGCGGAACATGAGTTTAATGCTTCGACGTTTACTAGTCGTGTGATCGCTGGTACCAGTTCAGATATCTATTCGGCGGTAACCGGTGCCATTGGTGCACTACGTGGTCCTAAACATGGTGGTGCCAATGAGGCGGCTTTTGAGAACCAAGATTGCTATACCTCACCGGATGAAGCAGAAACCGATATTCGGGAGCGAATTGCGCGTAAAGATATTATTATCGGTTTTGGGCATCCTGTTTATACCACAGGCGATCCGCGTAACCCTATTATCAAACGTCTTGCAGCGAAATTATCTGATCTTGCGGGGAACCGAAGATTATATGATGTCGCTGAGAGAATTGAGTCTGTTATGTGGGAAACAAAAAAGATGTTTCCTAATTTAGATTGGTTTTCTTCTGTGTCATATCATCAAATGGGGGTGCCAACTGATATGTTTACACCACTTTTTGTGATTTCACGTATTTCTGGTTGGGTAGCACACATTATTGAACAGCGTGTTGATGGGAAAATTATCCGTCCTAGTGCGAATTATGTTGGGCCTGAAAATTGTCAGTTTGTGCCTATCGAACAACGTAGTTAAACATATAAATAGTTAACTTTTATATTTGAGGTAATAAATGGGAAACATTGGTATTAAATCAGCCGATAGGCCAGCACCTGATAAAGTGCTAACGGATATTGCGGATTATGTATTAAATGCAGATATTACGTCGCCACTGGCACGAGAAACGGCTCGCTACTGTTTGTTGGATACATTAGGTTGCGGTATGTTAGCACTGAACTATCCAGCCTGTACCAAGCTATTAGGCCCAACTGTTCCAGGGGCAACAATGGAAGGTGGCGCATTAGTACCGGGTACTTCTTTTGAATTAGAGCCGGTACAAGCAGCATTTAATATCGGTGCCATGGTTCGGTGGTTAGATTTTAATGATACTTGGTTAGCTGCTGAATGGGGTCATCCTTCAGATAATTTGGGTGGTATTCTCGCTGTTGCAGACTATTTGTCACGTAAAAACCTTCGTGAAGGAAAAGCACCATTAGTCATGGCCGATGTATTAACTGCGATGGTAAAAGCACATGAGATCCAAGGTGTATTAGCGCTAGAAAATGCATTTAATCGAGTGGGCTTGGACCATGTGATATTAGTTCGCATTGCGAGTACTGCGGTGGTTACGGCGATGTTAGGTGGCGATCATGAAACCATAACCAATGCCGTATCTAATGCCTGGATTGATGGTGGCGCATTACGAACTTATCGCCATGCACCGAATACCGGTTCGCGCAAAAGTTGGGCTGCTGGTGATGCCACTCGTCGGGCAGTGCAATTAGGTTTAATCGCACTTTCTGGTGAAATGGGCTATCCCACAGCATTATCTGCCAAGACATGGGGCTTTTATGATGTGTTGTTTAAAGGCAATACTTTCTCACTACAACAAGACTATGCCAGTTATGTTATGGAGAACGTATTGTTTAAGATTTCCTTCCCAGCAGAGTTTCATGCTCAAACTGCGGTAGAAGCAGCAATGACTTTACATAAACAAGTTATTGAACGATTAGATGAGATAGATAAAGTTGTGATTGAAACCCAGGAGGCGGGGGTTCGGATTATTGATAAAACTGGTCCACTGGATAACCCAGCAGATCGTGATCACTGTATTCAGTATATGGTCGCAATACCCTTAATCTTTGGTCGGCTGACAGCAGATGATTACGAAGATGATATTGCGGCAGATCCTCGTATTGATACATTACGAGATAAAATGACAGTGACAGAGAATCAACAGTTTAGCAAAGACTATTTGGATCCAAGTAAACGTGCCATTGGCAATGCTATTCAAGTTTTCTTTAAAGACGGTTCATCCACTGAACGTGTTGAAGTAGCCTATCCGATTGGTCATAGAGTCAGGCGTGAAGAAGGTATTCCTGTGTTAATAGATAAGTTTAAAACCAGTATTGCGACACGTCTTTCTAGCCAACAATGTGAAAATATTTTAGAAATAAGCCTAGACCAGGCAAAACTGGAAAATACACCAGTACCTGAATATATGGACTTATGGCGGGCTTAAGTTATTGGAACGGAAGTAAAAATCGAGATTGTATTAGTCAATTTAAATGTATATTTTGACTCTAATGCCAAGAGAACCATGATGATGACTGACTGTATTAAGCAATTTATGTGTTGTATTATTAAACAAATGACATCTCATCCTTCATCCGTTGACTTACGAGGCGGGTACTAATATGCAGCTCTTACCTTCTATCGATGATCTAAAAGCGAAAATCCGTTTTGAAGATGAAACAGGCCATATTTGGCTGGCAGAACAGCGTATGCTGTTATTGCATTCTTCCAGTTTCGGTGCGTTGCGGTCTGAATTAATTACCAGTTTGGGGCTTGACCGAGCAAGAGGCGTATTACAGCGTATGGGCTGTGCCTCTGGTAAAGTGGATGCTCAGTTAGCACGTAAGTTTCGACCTGGCATGACTGATCTTGAGGCATTTATCGTTGGACCACAGTTACATGCTTTAGAAGGTATTGTTCGGGTTGAGCCAGTAAAACTCGAAGTCGATGTGGCTGCCGGTAAACATTATGGTGAGTTTTATTGGGATAACTCTTTTGAGGCAACAGAGCATATTCGTACCCTAGGTGTACACACCGAGCCGGTTTGCTGGAACCAAATTGGCTATGCCTCTGGTTATACCAGTGAGTTTATGGGTAAACCGATTTTATATAAAGAAGTTGAGTGTGTCGGTTGTGGAGATAAACGTTGCCGGATTATTGGTAAGCCAATTGATGAGTGGGAAGATGGTGATGAATTAGCTGCATACTATTCTCCTGTTTCCATGGCCGAGACCTTATATACACTTAAAGACGAAGTCAGAAACCTGCGTTATTCTATTGCAGAACAAAGTCAGCCTAGTGATATTGTGGGCGATTCTGCTGCAATTAAAGACTCACTACATCTTTTGAAAAAAGCGGCAGAGTGCGATGTCACTGTCTTAATGTTAGGTGAAACTGGGGTAGGCAAAGAGGCTTTTAGTCGTGCGCTACATAAAATGGGACCGAGAAATAACGGGCCATTTATTGCGATTAATTGTGCTGCATTACCAAAAGAATTAGTTGAAGCAGAATTATTTGGTGTGGAAAAAGGGGCTTTTACCGGTGCTGAAAAATCTCGCCCGGGTCGGTTTGAGCGAGCGCATGGTGGTACCTTGTTTCTCGATGAGGTGGGTGAATTAACTGAGAAGGCCCAGGCAAAGTTATTACGTGTATTACAAACCGGTGAGTTTGACCGTGTGGGTGATGTGGCCACACGTAAAGTGGATGTGCGCTTAGTTGCGGCGACCAATGCTGATTTAGAAAAAATGGTAGCCGAAGGTAAGTTCAGGGCTGATCTCTATTACCGATTGAATGTTTTTCCTGTCGCGATC
>CAZPAE010000398.1:911-3532 GCA_964584455.1 uncultured Thioalkalispiraceae bacterium | reverse complement strand
TATTTCTCGCTTCGGTCTATTGGAAATGTCACGCCAACGATTACGCCCATCATTAGGTGAATCCAGTCAGCATATTTGCCCACGTTGTAACGGCCAAGGCACTATTCGTGATGTGGAATCACTGGCTTTATCGATTCTTCGTGTTATTGAAGAAGAGGCCATGAAAGAAAATACCGCACGCGTTGTGTCCCAGCTACCAATCGAAACAGCAACCTATTTGCTTAATGAAAAACGTGCCATGATCGCAGAGATCGAGCAGCGACATAAAACTGATGTCATTTTAGTGCCCAATCTACAAATGGAAACACCTCGCTACGAAGTTGTTCGTGTTCGCCAAAATGATCTCACTCCGGAAATGGAAAAACAGTCTAGCTTCGAGTTGGCTGCCCCACCGGAAGTACCGGCTGAGGTACAACAGGCTCAAGCACCGCAACAACCGGTTGAGACGCCCGCGATTAAAACCGTGATGCCGGATACACCACGCCCTGCCCCAACTGCACCAACCACACCAGTTGGTCCGGGTATTTTTGTTCGTCTCTGGCGTGCGCTATTTGGTACCGGTGAAACCACGCCAAAGAAACGCCCTCAATCAAATCAGCGCCGTGCGCAAAATCGACAGCAATCAGGCAATCAGCAACGTAACCGCAATAAATCGCAACAACAACGCCGCCGTCAGAACCAATCACGCCGTAACAATAATGCGGAGCAGAAATCGGCCAACGACAACGCGCAGCAACAAGCAAAATCGCAAAAAGAACGTAACACCAACACCAGTAATCAGGCCAATCAACGGCAAGATAACGACCAAAACGCCAATAACAACGAAGGTAATAACAACCGCCGTGGTCGTCGTGGTGGCCGTCGTCGTCGTAACAATAATCGAAACACTGGTAATGGTGCAGAAAAAACCGATAATAATATTGCGGCTCAGGCGAATAACACTAATAACAACAGTGATAAGCCAAAACACAATGGGCCAAATAAAGAAGCTGCCAAGACGTCAGAACCACGCCCTGCAGCATCGAAAGTGGCTGAATCGCCTCGGGAAGCGAATGCGCAACCGGCATCACCACCACCTTCGGCACCACCAGTGGCACGCCAAGTGGAAACAAACACAAATAATGTTACTTCCATAACAAATTCTGTGGATAAAACGCCATCAAGCTAATTTTCTGATAAAGAAACAAGACTATGATCCGATATGTCATGCATGTATCGGATCAAATATTTACTACTCGCTGCCTTACTTACCTGTCCCTTACCTTCTTTAGGGGCCGGTGGCGGCAGTGCACCCACCCCCTATTTTAATATTGCTACACCCTTTGTGGTTAACTTAGCCGACAAAGAAGACCTGGTATTCTTACAGGTAAACGCACAATTTAAAGTACCCAGTGAAGAGCTTAAACCCCATCTCACGACCCATATGCCTGCCATTCAACATACTATGATGTTAGTGCTCAGCCAACAGACCACAAAAGATATCAAAACCGTTGCGGGTAAAGAAAAGCTGCGTGCTACCGCCTTAAAAGCGATTCAAGATCTATTAAAAGAACAGGTCGGTGATCCCATTATTGAAGAAGTCTACTTTACCGGCTTTATTATCCAATAAACCGGCGTTTTATATCGTCTAATAAGCCCTTTGAGGCAGCTTCAACCATATCAAACACATGTTCGAATCCCCGTTGCCCGCCATAGTAAGGATCGGGCACATCAGTTTCATCAAAATCAGGGGCAAACTGCATGAACTTGTATAACTTCTCATGGGTTACATCTGTTGCCAAGCTAGACAAGTGATGATGGTTATCCGTATCCATGGCAATCACATAGTCAAAATCGTCAAAATCCTGTGCAGTTACCTTTCTGGCACGAAGATCGCTCAAATCAACGCCCCGGTTTTGCGCTGTTGCTTGAGCTCGTCTATCCGGCGGTTCACTCACATGATAGGCATGGGTACCTGCGGAATCGGTCTCGATTTTATCGCTAAGCCCTTGTTCGGCGACTAAATGGCGAAAAACCCCCTCGGCTGTGGGTGAACGACAAATATTCCCCATACAAACAAACAAAATACGTACTTTCTCTTGCATCACTTTCCTTATCGACTTAAGTTAGTAAAAAGCATTATGGCTTTATGTGCCTATTTTAAAACAGAGGCAACGATTATCACCATCATAAATATTTCATTGCATCAATTACGCGGCATGATTGGCCAAAAAGTCATGCACGGCGGCATTGAGTATGTCGTCGTAGAAGTTCTGGAACACAGTACCGAACTGGTTTTACAGGAAGTTTGCGAAACAACGACTATTCAAGCCAATCAACATGGCGACGCTCACCGGAAGGTTCCTTCCACTATTACTATCCCGGTGTTATCCGCCAATAAAACTGAATTACACCCACACTTTTTAGCACTTGAGCTACACTAATGGGTCAATAAAGCAGCGACTTGCTGTAAATCTTCCTCTGTATCAACCCCCGGCCCAGGCACTTTGACTGCTTGCGCGATAGCAATTTTATCGCCATGCCACAAAACACGTAATTGTTCCAATGATTCAATTTGTTCTAAAGGGCTAGGATCTAGCTGTACGTAACGTTGTACATAGGCAGCACGATAAGCATAAATG
>CAZPAE010000398.1:0-878 GCA_964584455.1 uncultured Thioalkalispiraceae bacterium | reverse complement strand
GAACATATTCAACGGATGTTTGTGACAACGGTGGTGTAGGAAAATCTTCTCGATGCCACGGAATAGCCGCGCGACTAAAATATAATGCATGTTGATGCTTATCGCTGACCACTTTCACGATACTGCTATCGAATACATCAGCAGCACTTTCTAATGGGCTACACAACGTCGCCACCACCGCGGCGGGATCATTTTGCAACAACTGAGCAACTTGATTAATACACTCAGCCGGCATGAGTGGCTCATCGCCTTGTAAATTAACAATGATGGCATCCGGAGAAATTTGCCGTTGTTCCACCACTTCTGCCAGGCGCTGTGTTCCTGATGTATGACTAGCTGCAGTTAAACATACATCAGCCCCAAACCCCTGGGCTATCTCAACAATACGTTGATCATCCGTTGCAATGATCACTTGTGTCGCATCACTGGCTTTGGCACAAGCATAAACATATTCGAGTATGGTTTTACCGTTGATGGTTTTAACTAATTTACCTGGCAAACGAGTGGAATCATACCTGGCCGGTATTATTATAATAAATGACACTTACTCAATTTCCTCATCCGCCGCCAGCTCTCGTGCTTCTTCATGCAACATCACTGGTATTTCGTCACGAATAGGAAAAGCAAGTCGATCTGCTTTGCAAACCAGCTCAGCAGAAGCAGGTAAATAAACTAAAGGACCTTTACATACTGGGCAAGCCAATATGTCGAGTAATTTTTTATCCATGCCTTTCCTCTAATAAATTGATAATCTTCAAACCAAATGCGTCGGGTAATTCTACCTCAACTGGCACAGACCACCAATTTGGATTGGCAAATCGCTGACACTTCACCGCATCTTTTTCTGTCATTAAGATTGTTTTGTGTTCGGCAAAAGC
>CAZPAE010000397.1:0-3544 GCA_964584455.1 uncultured Thioalkalispiraceae bacterium | reverse complement strand
GATAATAAAAAACAAAGTGGCTTTGGTTATTTTACACCCGCAGCATATACATCTAAAAGTTGTCCGTTAACGGGCTTTGTAGATTTACGAAAACCCCGTTATGAAAGCGTCGCAAAAAGCCAGGTTTTTTTTAGCAAATTCGAATCAGTGCACTATGACACTGAAAAAGATTATTTTGCCTTTACCTTTGACTATAAAAAACTCAAACCTGAGCAAAAGCTCAAGGGATATCAAACCACCTGGACTGTGTGCACCCACGAAGATGTGCGTTATCAATATATACCATCAAAAAGAAAAACCATTTCTGTTAATGTTACCGAAGAAATCAAAAGGCTATTTGATGAAAAAATTGATTACGCTCAAGGGGAAAATATATTACCCGCTATTGTGCAACAACAAGACAAAAACTTTTTTCAATCTTTACTTTCGCTATTACGACTTGTACTACAGCTACGTTATAGCTTGACCGATAGCGAAGCAAAAACGCATGGGGTAACCGACGAAGCACAAAAAGACTTTATACTTTCTCCGGTACAAGATGCCCAGGGTCAATTTTACGATAGCCGTAAAGAAGCTGTTAAAAAAGCCGAAGGGAAAGCAGCTGGCCCAGAATCTGCCGATGCCAATGGTGCTTATCACATCGCCCTTAAAGGGATATGGAATATACAACAAATGGAAGCCCATGATTGGTCAGTGGAGCGGCCCAAGCTGCTTAAGCTCGCGATGAGTAACGAAGCCTGGTTTGCTTTTGCTAACCAGAAGCGCTATGCCAAATCATAAGGCAGAACAACATGGAAAGCTATTTACCGATTTCATTTTTAAATGATTTTGTGTTTTGCCCGCGCTCTATTTATTTTCATCAGCTCTATGGGCGAGTGAGTAAAGCACTTTATCATACTACTGTTCAAACTAAAGGCTTGGCTGCCCATAAAACCGTCGATAACCAGCAATACAGCACAGCTAAAGTAGTGTTGCAAGGTATGGAAGTGTATAGCCATACCTATGGGATTGGCGGCAAAATCGATACTTTTAATTGCAAAACCGGGTTATTATCCGAGCGAAAAAAGAAAATTAAGGTTATTTATCCCGGATATATTTATCAACTTTATGCACAATATCACGCCTTAGTTGACATGGGGTTTCGTGTCAAAAAGCTCAAACTCTACAGCATGGATGATAATAAGAGCCACCCTGTCGCATTACCTGAAGATGATCCTGAGTGCCAACAGCAGTTCGAACAACTCATCGCCGCAATACGTAAGTTTGACCTAAATACCCCCTTTGAGGCCAACCCAAAAAAATGTCAGCATTGTATTTATGCTCCTCTTTGTGATTGTGCTAAGAAGGAGGTACCAGTATGCTAAGTGCCCCCGATTTCGAACAAAAACAAATTATTTTCGCATTACTCAGTCATGGCGAACGTCTGAGCTTTAAAAATGACAATATTATTATTTACGATGCAGAAAAAAAAATAAAACATCAATCCAGTTGCTACCGACTATTTGCTTTATTCATTGTTGGCCACCTTACCGTGACCAGCGGCCTACTGCAAAGAGCAAAGCGTTTTGGTTTTAGTTTACATTTTCTGAGTCATAACCTACGCTCCTATGGGCAATGGCAGAGCAGCGTAGAAGGCAATGTGCTATTACGAAAAAAACAATACACCTATCAAGGTCTAGATATTGCACAGCACATTGTTCATAATAAAATAACCCAGCAGCTTTTAGCATTAAAACAACGTCGAGATAAATCAGATTCTCTGAAACAAGGTATTACTCAACTCACTGATTATGTTTCACAATTACCCAATTGTAAGTTAGATTTGTTAGGGTTATTAGGCATTGAAGGTATTGCTTCACGAGTCTATTTTTCACACATGTTTGCAGACCACCAATGGCGAGGCCGAAAACCTCGAGCAAAGCATGATATTACCAACTTGTTATTAGATATTGGCTATACCTTATTATTTAATTTAATGGATAATCTACTAAATCTCTATGGATTTGATGTTTATCAAGGTGTTTATCACCAAACCTTTTACCAACGAAAATCATTAGTATGTGATCTCGTAGAGCCATTTCGACCAATTATTGATAAACGTATTTATAAGGCCTATCGACTTGGGCAAATCAATCAGGCGGATTTTAGCTATCAACGCCAACAATACCGGCTTTACGGTAAAAACAGCCAACCCTATGTTGCTTTTATATTAAAAGCATTACTAGAACACAAACAAGCCATGTTTTTATACGTACAGCAATATTATCGTGCCTTCATGCAACAACGGCCAATTCATGATTACCCAGTGTTTCAACTATCATGTTAATCATTGCCTATGATATCAGCGATGATAAATTACGCAGTCGATTTGCTAAGCTACTAAGCAAGCACGGCTACCGATTACAATATTCACTATTTGAAATAAAAAATAGCCAGCGCATTCTCAATAATATTATGGTCGATATTGCAACGGACTTCGAACCCGAATTTGATCAACGCGATAGCATCATAATTTTAAACCTAAGCAAGCAATGTAAAATCACTCGCTATGGCTATGCAAAAAATGACGATGAAGAACTGATTATCGTCTGATATACTTGACCAAGGTTGTAACCGACTTGCAAACCTGGGTCTTAATGGAAAAAAACGCAGTAAAACGGCTCTTTAACAGTATGGAAACACAAAAAATCAAGGCTAAGCCATTGATTTATAGTACTGTGCGACCGCTACCTGTCTAAGGTACTACCTAAATTTCTACTTCAGTAGATCAAAACCATGGCCATATTAGCTGCACGGTCTAAGGTACTACCTAAATTTCTACTTCAGTAGATCCAATTCAGAAGGATGGGAGCTGTAACGTCTAAGGTACTACCTAAATTTCTACTTCAGTAGATGGCCCACCTGATGGCTCAGTGAAGTGCTGTCTAAGGTACTACCTAAATTTCTACTTCAGTAGATAAATAAAGGCCGTGTAGTACGAGTTAACGTCTAAGGTACTACCTAAATTTCTACTTCAGTAGATTTCGTGACTATCAGGGATAAGGTTATGGTCTAAGGTACTACCTAAATTTCTACTTCAGTAGATTTCGTGACTATCAGGGATAAGGTTATGGTCTAAGGTACTACCTAAATTTCTACTTCAGTAGATCAAGCTTGGTCACTAATACCGCTTGAGGTCTAAGGTACTACCTAAATTTCTACTTCAGTAGATGCCAAAAAGGTGTGCGTTGGCGTGTTGTCTAAGGTACTACCTAAATTTCTACTTCAGTAGATGCTTGCTCTTCGGATGGTCCACCTGCGGTCTAAGGTACTACCACAATTTCTACTTCAGTAGATTTTTTTGACATTCAGCCTGAAGGTGGTCTAAGGTACTACCTAAATTTCTACTTCAGTAGATCAAATGGACCATCGGGATGTGCAAGAGGTGTCTAAGGTACTACCTAAATTTCTACTTCAGTAGATTCATCTTCGGCGTAGTTAATTTTTGCGTCTAAGGTACTACCACAATTTCTACTTCAGTAGATGCGTTAAAGGACCCGCTATT
>CAZPAE010000396.1:0-3564 GCA_964584455.1 uncultured Thioalkalispiraceae bacterium | reverse complement strand
CAACGAAGATGAATATACACAGTTTTATTATCTTATCCCCGATCTAAGTCATTATTTTGATGTTCCGGATAAAACTAAAAAAGAGCCATTATTTACTTTTTCGGTATCATTAATTAAATACCTTGCTCTTCCGCCACAATCCATATTTATACTTTTTTCTTCAGTTGCGGTATTTATACATGCTTATTTTTTTAGAAAATTTACACAGTATTACTTTTTGGCCTTTATGATTTATTTAAGTCATGATATTGCACTAAAGGAATATACTGGATTAAGACTCGGATTTGCTAGTGCATTAGTTTTACCGATGATTTATTTTTTACACAAAAAAAATTATTTTAAGTTTGCAATTACCTATGCTGCCTCCTCTTTAGTACAGTATGTTGGCTTTTTATCTATTGCATTGGTTTTTCTAAGAAAGGAGATAAAACATTTATATCTTTGGGTAGGGCTGGGTATTGCTGTTGTTTTATATGCGACAGGAACTGTATATAAGTTAATGCATGTTTTGAGTGAGAGTCGCCTTTTTCCGGAAATGGTGAGTGATTATCTAAATAGCACATATCATACTTATGATGCAGGATTGATATCGCATGTGAAAACAGCACAGCAATTATTTGTGCTTATTGTTATGCTGCTTTTGTCACAGAAATACAGGAAGCACTTGCTTTCTACTTTTCCTTTTTACACGCTAATTTTTAATGCTTATTATCTGAGTACAATATTGCTAATATCATTTTCCAGTTTGGCGATTTTTGCATTTAGGTTTGCTAGCCATTTTGCTTCGGTAGAGCCGATTATCATTTGTTATTTTGTTTATTGTTTTCGTGAGAAAAAATTTGTTGTTAGCGTTTTGTCGATATTATTTATATTGGTTGCTTATTATAATTATATGGTGGCTAAAAAAGTGTCTGACTTTTGTTTTTATTGGGCTTGTACCTAAATATATTTTTCTACCCGGTATTTGTCATTCTAATGAGGTTTTAGTCGTTGATGGCTGGTTTTTGAGTTGGGCTAGTATGAACGCTTAACCATTTTTCTAGGGTTTTATTTAGTAATGATAAATCAATCGGTTTGCTTAAATAGTCATTCATGCCAGCTTCATAGCATTTTTTTATATCTTCTTGTAATACGTTTGCGGTGAGTGCAATGATGTGTGTGTTGGCTTTTTCATTGTTTAATGCACGAATGGCAGTGGTAGCGGTGATTCCATCCATCACGGGCATATGCATGTCCATTAATATTAAGTCATAATGATTTTGGGCAAGGTGATTTAAGGCTTCTTGTCCATTATTAGCAATATCAGAGGTTAGCCCTAGTTTGGTTAACATAGACTGGGTGATAAATTGGTTTACCGTGTTGTCTTCTACTAATAGAATATGTCCTTGTAACGAGTCTGCGGTATGATGATTTTCTGTTTTTTCGGTATCTGTATTGATATCAGCGATTTCTAAATCAATATTGAAATGAAATAAGCTGCCTTCACCATAAGTAGATTCAATTTCAATTGTGCCACCCATGAGTTCGATTAAGCGTTGGCTTAATGCTAGCCCTAGGCCGGTGCCGCCAAATTGCCGAGTTGTGGTATTATCTGCCTGTTCGAAGGCGTTGAAAATATTTTTCCTATGTTCTTCTTTAATACCAATACCGGTATCAGCAATATCAAAGCGTAATGTTGCATGGGTATCGGTTTTTTTTATGAGATTAATGGCTAAACGAACATACCCCTTGTTAGTGAATTTAATCGAGTTGCCAATTAAGTTAATTAGTACTTGCCAGATTCGGGTCCGATCACCTTTAACCCACTTAGGTGCTGCGTCATCAAGGTGATAGGTGAACTCGATTTTTTTATCTTCTGCGCGTATGGCAAACATGGAGTGGACATCACATATAAATTTACTTAGATTGATGTCAATATTTTCTAATGTGATTTTGCCAGCATCAAATTTTGAAATATCTAAAATATCATTAATAAGATCTAATAGGTGCTGGCCTGAACTACTGGCAACATTGACCAGTTGCATTTGTTTTTCGGATAGTGATTCATGGGTTAATAATTCTAGTGTGCCAATAATACCATTCATTGGCGTACGAATCTCATGGCTCATGTTAGCGAGAAATAAGCTTTTGGTATCGCTGGATTTTTCTGCCTCTAGTTGAGCAAGTTTTCTTTGCTCAACTTCTAGTTCTAGCTCTTTGGTCCGTTGTGAGATTTTATCTTCTAGATACTTGTTCGCATGGTGAATGGCTTCTTTAGACTGGGCTAAATTATCTAGCATGTCATTAAAGGCATCTTGTAAATCGCTAATTTCATTTTTGCGCTTTGTGTTGATTTTGACTTTGCTTTGTTCGAGGTTGTCGAGATTGATTGCTCGAGTAGCATTGGTTAACTTGGTGAGCGGGCGAGATAAAATTTTCTGTGTGAAGTAATAAAAGATAAACCACAGTGCCAGCGTTTTAATGACAGAATTAATGATGATTAAGAAGAAACCGTATTTGACCTTATCAAATATAATTTCGCTACTGGTATAAATAGTTCCTACGCCAAGGGTGTGTGTTTGGTCGTCTTCCTTTAATGTAATAATAAACTCTGTACCAGTGAGTGTTGCTAATAAGCCTTTACCCGGTGTGTTGATAGCCTGGTTGTTCTTGTATTCTGTATGTTGTTCTTTTATTAATACTGAACCTACAGCAATGATTTCTTCTTTAGTCTCAATTTTTACACCTGCAACGCTGGGTATTTTATGCATACCATCTAATATGGAGTCTAATAGGGTCGTATTATAAGTCCACATAGCATTGGCAATACCTTGTTGGTAGTTGGTAGGCAATGATGTGAGCTCCTGGGCTATTTCCTTTTCCATTTGTTTATACTCCATACCCATCTGGATAGCAGTAACGATAATGGTGACAACAAGATATAGGCCAAACACCACGCGCAGTAGTTGTGTAGCAATAGAATGATTTAATAAATTTTTGGCTGGCATTGAAGTGGTAATCAAAGGCTGTTCAAGAAGTCTTGACGGATTTGTTGAATGCGCCCAGTGCGTTGCATCTCCGTGAGTACACTGTCAATTTTTGGTACCAGTGCTGCGTGTTTTTTGTGGAGATAATGATAAAGTTTATGTTCTATTACTGGCGGCTGCAGTATGTTGATACTCTGTAACTTTAACTGGCTAATGGTTTTAGCGCCATTAATGTGGGCAGCAATGGCTAGATCGATGCGTTTGGCATTGAGCATTTTGAACAGTTGTTCATTGGTATCTACCATAATACGGTTCATGCCTTTGGTACCGCGTTCGACAAACTTAATACCTACCTGACCACCAATTTTATAAGTTGCCAAGCTTTGCCAACCGTTAACGGTGACATTTTTATCGTGGCTAAAGACCATACCCTGCAATACATTAATAGAGGTAGGTACGGGAATGAGATTTTTATAACGTTTTTGTACATTGGCAATGCGGAAAACTTCACCGTCCACTTTGCCACTATTGGATGTGCGTAGTGCACGTTCGCCGGGGAGGGGTTTCATGACAACCTCAATACCGAGTTTTTGATAAG
>CAZPAE010000395.1:0-3598 GCA_964584455.1 uncultured Thioalkalispiraceae bacterium | reverse complement strand
GCAGGATGAAGCAGCTAACTTCCCTGATCCCAATGATCGTGCTACACAAGAATCTGAGTTCACCATGGAATTGCGTACTCGAGATCGAGAGCGCAAACTCATTAAGAAAATCGACGAATCCTTAGAGATGCTCGATAGTGGTGAATATGGCTATTGCGAAGAGTGTGGTATTGAGATTGGCGTGAAACGCTTAGAAGCCCGCCCTACGGCAACCTTGTGCATTGACTGCAAAAGCTTAGACGAAATTCGCGAGCGTCAACGCAATTAGCCTGTTTCGGGTAACGCACAGCCTAACGCGCGTTCATCATAGCGACGATCGACCATCATACGCAGATTATTACTGCGGGCAAACGCCATCACAAAATGGTAGGCCTCAGGGTTGGTTTGCTCTAAGCAACGAGCAACCACTAAGCATTTCTGGCCATCGATCACACATGGATTGACGCTTTTGGAATAGTGTAGGCGCTGATCTTCCCCAAAACTGGCCAATGTGGATGAAATACGTTCAATCCAATCGCTGGGACGTAATTTACTGCCGTCTTCTTTTATCCCTTGTATGACGACACGTTCATCTTGTGACATGCTGTTCCCTACTTGAAAGCGCTGGCTGGTTATGTCAAAAAAGTCGGCATGGACAGCAGTTTCTTTAGTAGATTATCAAGCCCATATTCTCGAGGAGTATAAAATGGATATCGCTACTGCGATGCAACAACGTCAGTGTATCCGAGCTTTTACCGATCAATCCGTGGCGACTGAGTTGGTACAACGTATTTTAGACCATACCCGCTGGGCACCTTCAGGTGTCAATACTCAACCTTGGCAAGTGGCTGTTGTCAGTGGCGACACGCAAAAACGAATTACGGAGAGTTTAATCGATGCTCGTGATACACAGCAGCCACCTAACCCGGACTACGACTACTATCCCGGCGAATGGAAGGAACCCTATCGCAGCCGACGTATTGCCTGTGGTAAAGCGCTGTATGAAGCTCTCGATATTGCAAGGGAAGATAAACAACGCCAAAAGATAGCCTGGTATAACAACTACCATTTTTTTGGTGCCCCTATTGGATTGTTTTTCTTTATTGATAAACGGATGAATACAGGATCGTGGGTTGATATGGGCATGTTTATCCAAAACGTCATGCTGGCCGCAGTAGACTATGGACTTGGTACTTGTCCGCAAGCTTCTCTAGCTGAATACCCCGACCGAGTACGACAAATACTCAACCTCGATCAACAACTCGCCTTAATTTGTGGCATGTCCTTGGGGTACCCCGATAAAGACCATGTGGTCAACCAATATCGTCTGGCACGTGAGGAAACGCAGGACTTTGCCCATTGGTATGACTAGTCACACTTATCGCGGCCGTTTTGCTCCCTCTCCTACCGGCCCATTGCATTTCGGTTCCTTGGTCGCCGCGGTTGCCAGCTATCTACAAGCCAAACAGCAACAAGGCCAATGGTTAATTCGGATTGAAGATATCGACCCACCACGAGAAGTCGCTGGAGCAGCGGATGATATCCTTTCCACTTTAGAACAGTTTGGCTTTGAATGGGATGGCGACATCCTGTATCAACATACACGGTTATCACGTTATGAAGCCGTATTTGAACAACTGCAACAGCAAAACCAACTATTTGCCTGTGCCTGTAGCCGCAAAGAGATTGCCAAACACAATACGAAGATCTACCCAGGTACATGTCGCCAGGGCCTACAAGGGCGCACAGCACGCAGCTGGCGGATTAAAACTGTCGCCGATAGCATTACCTTCAACGATGCCATCCAAGGTATACAGCAATGTGAGCTAGCTACGGATATTGGTGATTTTATCGTAAAGCGAGCAGACGGGCTTTATGCCTATCAGCTAGCGGTTGCCATTGATGATATAGAGCAAGGCATCACCGAGGTGGTGCGTGGTTATGACTTACTCAACTCAACCTTTAACCAATGCTTCTTACATCAATGCCTTGGTCATACCAGTCCACAGTACGCACACCATCCGACGGTTCTGAACCCACAAGGGGAAAAACTCAGTAAACAACAAGGGGCTACCGCATTAGATCCCCAACAGGCAAATCAGCTACTTTGGCAAGCCCTTCGCTTTCTTGGCCAACAACCTCCGGCCACCCTACAATCTGCGCCACTACCAGAATTATGGCAGTGGGCCAAACACCACTGGAAACTACAAAAAATTCCCAAAAACAGGGGTAATTACGTTGAGTTATGACGCTAACTTGCCGATATTTATCAAACAAGCCAGAGATACTACCAAGGCGTAGAATGACAATGGAACAACCGTCCGAGCCCAAAAAGGGCCATCAGAATAATATAGAAAACCAAGAGCAGTACATTCTGCATAATCCGAAGCAGATTGTACAAAAATTACGCTTACTGCAAAAAAACCATTGTTTTATTACGGCTAGTTTTAATGGTGGTACCGAATCGCTTAATACCATCATTGTGGATATCATCCAGGATATGGATTTAATCGCATTGGATTATGGCCCAACCGAAGAACTCAACCAGGCTTTACTGAACGCCAACCGTATTGTCTTTAAAACCCAGCTAGATGGGGTATCCGCTCAGTTCACTGCCAAATCCATTACTAAAGCGAAGTATAAAGACACCTCGGTATTCGCTATTCCCATCCCTGAAGCTCTGATGTGGATTCAACGCCGGGAATTTTTCCGAATCCGTATTCCACTGGGCGCTCCCGCTCACTGTGAAGTCATGCAAGATGATGGTAGTTATCGACAGTATCGTGTCTTCGACTTAAGCATTGGAGGTATTGCCATACTGGACGAATACAACGACCTTGAAGTAGAAGTCGGTGTGGTAATGAGCCATTGCCGATTGGAATTACCGGATCATGGCAACGGACAAGTTAACCTGGAAGTGAAAAATATTATTCCGCAAAAAACCGGACGCCGTATTGGCTGCTCTTTTGTCAATTTAGGCATGTCATTTTCTGCCACCATACAGCGTTATATCCACACTATCGAATCTAATCGTAAAAACATCGGTAGCTAACACAAACACCCTAGCAAGATCACCGCCATCAAACGGATCCAACGATATGCTGATTTACACTGCGGGTGTACTGTCTTCTCTATCAGTACTGAATGTGACAATAGACGTTGATAATGTCGTAACCAATAAGGTATGTCCCCAGAAATCCGATAATTTATATAAGCTTGTTCAATGACTGACGCTACTGCACGCTGACCAAACCAGACATAATAAGCTTGTTGCCAAAGCCTAATTTCTGACACACCCTGCCAATGACGTGGCACCGCAATATAATCTATCCCGCTTAACTGCCTGTTTTTACTGATGGCCATATCCATTCGTCCCCGTTGATGAGTTCCGACTCTGGGAGTTGTTGCAAATGTTAGACCGTTCTGATTATCTTATTTTGGTGTAGCAAACACGTCTATCAAGGTCGCAAAATATAAAATTAACGCCAAGACCCGTTGGCGAGATAGAACGAATTCTGCATAATGTATCCATTGTGGCAATACCCTTTTGCCTAACCCTTTTTACAAAAAGAATAATACGACGCACACATACAGGAGCTCTTCATGTCAGACAAAGTGT
>CAZPAE010000394.1:0-3605 GCA_964584455.1 uncultured Thioalkalispiraceae bacterium | reverse complement strand
CGATATGTCTGAAGAGTTGGAAACTTTCCTTAAGCAGCGTATTGAAGTGGAAGGCCATTTGAATGAGGCACGCGATAAGATGCAGGCTATTGACCAAGCGCATCGTGAGTTAGAAGAAGCGCGTAGCCAAGCAGAAGAAGCAGTACAACAAGTTCGCGAACAGTTAGAACAAATTCGTATTGGTTGGCAAGAAGTCAAAGTGCGTCGCCAAACCATTCAAGAAAGCGTGGTGGCAGCAGGCTTTAGTATGGAAACATTACTTAAAGAGCTGCCAGAAGATGCCACTGCTGAAACATGGCAAGAATCATTGGATACAGTACAAAAACGTATCCAACGTTTAGGTGCCATCAACTTAGCGGCGATTGAAGAGTTTCAACAACAATCTGAACGTAAGCAGCATCTTGATTCGCAAAACGATGATTTAATCGAGGCACTGAAAACGCTTGAAGAAGCGATTAGTAAGATCGATTTAGAAACCAAAACCCGTTTTAGAGAAACGTTTGATAAGGTCAACAACGGGATTAAAGATCTCTTCCCACGTTTGTTTGGTGGCGGTAGTGCTTATCTGGAAATGACCAGTGATGATATTCTGGAGACAGGTATTACTGTTATGGCACGTCCACCGGGTAAACGTAATAGTACAATCCATTTGTTATCGGGTGGTGAGAAAGCCTTAACTGCAGTTGCACTGGTCTTTTCGATTTTTGAGCTGAACCCGGCACCGTTTTGTATGCTGGATGAGGTTGATGCACCATTGGATGATGCCAACGTAGGGCGTTACTGTGACATGTTGAAACACATGTCAGATCGAATCCAGTTCATCTTCATTACCCATAATAAGATTACAATGGAGATTGCAGATCATTTAACCGGTGTCACTATGCATGAACCCGGTGTTTCAAGGCTAGTGGCTGTTGATGTGGATGAGGCGGTTAAATTGGCAGCGGTCTAATATGTTGAGCTTAGGAAAAAACATATAAGCTATGGACACATTACGTGCATCGCTACTCATTATCGGTATTATTATAGTTGTGGCGATTTATTTTCTTGGTCGCCACCAATTAAATGCGCAAGATAAACGTATTAAGCTGTTGCCGAATGTGTCCTGGTCAGATCTTTTTTCACGATTCCGGTTTAACTTCTCCATGCCGAAACCACGTCAAACTGATGAGGATGTGGCTCCTTCCCATCAGCAAACGTTAAGTGCAGATGATTTATCCGATATGGATAGTATTGTGGCGCAACGCCATGATGAACCGCCTGCCGAAGATATGTCATTAATTGTTGAGTTAACCGGTGAGCAAATTGCACCAGATGGGGAACAATTATTTATTCCCATTACGATTATGGCTAAACAGGGGCGTAAGCTAACAGCTGAGGCTATTGTAAAGGCAACCCAATCATGTCAGTTTCGGTTAGATGATACGGGTATTTTCTATTATGAAATTGCCGATGCTCAGGGTTACAAGCAAAACTTATTAGGCATGGCAAATATTATTGAGCCAGGTACATTTGATATACCCAGTGATTTTGAGACACCGGGTATGGTGTTGTTTCTTCATTTGCCTGCACCAGTTGAGGCACGGCAAGCCTTTGAACAGTTAGTTGAACAAGGTCGACAGTTGGCAGATTTGCTTGATGCAGATTTATGTGATGAGGCACGTAGTGTTTTAACTAACCAAACGATTGGACACTTAAAAGAAAAAGTCGAAACGTTTCGTTTTAAACAAAAAATGACTCAGATTAAACATCGTCGTCCTTAATACATTATTTAGTACTATGACTCGTAACTCGCCTGTTGCCGATAAAATTCATGCTTTGCGTGATGAAATTAATTATCACAATCATCGTTATTATGTGTTAGATGATCCTCAAATTCCCGATAAAGAATATGATCGTTTATTTCGCGAATTACAATCCTTAGAACAACAGCACCCGGAACTGATTACCTCAGACTCACCCACGCAACGTGTTGGCGCAACGCCGTTAGAGATGTTCGAAGAAGTGAAGCATCTTGTCCCCATGCTTTCGTTGAATAATGCCTTTGATGCGCAAGAGGTGGAGGACTTTGAACGACGTATTCGTGAGCGTGCTGAAGTGGATAAGGTGAGTTATGCGGCAGAACCTAAATTAGATGGTTTAGCGGTTAGCTTACTTTATGAGAATGGCGTTTTGGTTCGTGCAGCAACCCGTGGTGATGGGTATAGCGGTGAAGATGTGACGCAGAATATTCGTACCATCGAGAGTATTCCGCTGCGTTTGTTAGGTGACAATGTCCCCGCTGTTTTAGAAGTACGTGGTGAAGTGATCATGACTAAGTCCGGCTTCGAAAAGTTAAACGAAACACAACGGCGTGAAAACCAAAAGACCTTTGCTAATCCACGTAATGCCGCGGCGGGTAGTTTGCGCCAATTAGATTCTAAAATAACCGCAAGTCGACCATTGGATTTTTACTGTTATGCCATGGGGCAGGTGGAAGGCCTGAGCATGCCTGATACACATTTGGAAACGTTAGCCCAGTTACGAGAGTGGGGGTTACGTGTTAACTCGGAGGCAACCAAAGTCGAAGGTGTTGCTGGTTGTCTGGCTTATTACGATACCATCCAAAAAAAGCGTGATAGCTTAGATTATGATATCGATGGAGTGGTATATAAGGTTGATGATTTAGCAGTACAAACTCGTGTAGGGTTTGTGTCACGTGCACCGCGTTGGGCGGTAGCGCATAAGTTTGCCGCACAAGAAGAAATGACAACTTTGTTAGCGATTGATATACAAGTGGGTCGTACCGGTGCATTGACACCAGTTGCGCGTCTAGAGCGTCGTGTAGGGAAAGAGTGTAGAGCCGGTATTTGTCGGCGGTGTGACGGTCACCAATGCCACATTACATAATCAAGATGAAATTGAACGCAAAGATATTCGGGTTGGTGATGCGGTTATTGTGCGTCGTGCTGGCGATGTGATCCCTGAAGTTGTCAGTAGTATTAGTGGCAAACGGGTTAAAGGTGCAAGAAAGTTTAAGTTTCCCACAGCTTGTCCGGTTTGTGGCTCAGAAGTGATCCGGTTAGAGAATGAAGCAGTAGCGCGCTGTACCGGTGGTTTGTTTTGCCCAGCGCAACGTAAAGAAGCCATTAAACACTTTGCTTCTCGTAAAGCACTGGATATTGAGGGTCTTGGGGATAAGCTGGTTGAGCAATTGGTGGATAAAGAACTGGTCCATGATCTGGCTGATTTACTTGAGCTTGATTTAGCAACATTAGCTGATTTGGAACGCATGGCTGAAAAGTCTGCACAAAACTTGCTTGATGCTATCGAGAAAAGTAAACAAACCACACTAGATCGTTTTATTTTTTCCTTAGGCATTCGCCAAGTGGGTGAGACCACAGCGAAAACATTGGCACAATCGTTTGGTAATTTATCGGCCTTGATGGCAGCAGACGAAGAAGCCTTAGTGGCAGTACAAGATGTGGGTCCGATTGTGGCACAAAGTATTGCGCACTTTTTTCATGAGCCTCATAACCAAACCGTTATTAAAAAGCTAATCAAGGCGGGCATCCAATGGCCAGATATTGAAGTAAAGAGCCCAGATGAATTACCTTTAACAGGCA
>CAZPAE010000393.1:0-3606 GCA_964584455.1 uncultured Thioalkalispiraceae bacterium | reverse complement strand
CGATGTCAGGGTCCTGACGCAGGATCGAACGCAACGCCGAGGCGAACGTCAGCCCGCGCACGCCGTCGACCTGCACCTGGTTGACCTGCTCGATCTGGTACTCGACCGGGTCCTCCACGGTGACAACGTTCGAGTGGACTGATTTGATCAGCTCGAGCGCCGAGTAGAGCGTCGTCGTCTTGCCGCAACCTGTCGGGCCGGTGACCAGCACCAAGCCGTACGGCCGAGAGAGCATCTCTTTAATGTTGCCTAGTTGCGTGCCGGGGATGCCGAGCTCGTCAAGGTTGAAGGTGAGGCGTTGCTTATCGAGCACACGCATCACGACCTTCTCGCCACTCACCGTGGGGAGCGTCGACACACGCAAGTCGACCTCTTTGTTGTCGACCACCACCTGACAGCGGCCATCTTGCGGCTGGCGTTGCTCGGCGATGTCGAGCTTCGCCATGACCTTGATCCTGGAGACCACCGCCGGGTAGATGTCTCGTCGGGGGCGGATCATCTCGACCAACTGCCCGTCGATCCGGAAGCGGACCACGCCATGCTTGCGGCCCGGCTCGATGTGGACGTCGCTCGCGCCCTTGCGGATCGCCTGCAAGATCAGGTAGTTCACCAGATTGACGACCGGGCTGCCGCCGACCATGTCTTGCACGGTGGTCAGGTCGACATCCGAGATGTCCGCCTGTAGCTCGACGGCCGACTCGTCCATGTCGGCGGTGACGGTATCGACCTCGAAATCTTCCTCTAATGCCCGGGAGATCATCCGGTCGATCGACGCGCGGAAGGCGAAGATCGGGCGGACAGTCAGACCGGTTTTTCGCTCGACTGCATCGATCCGGTCGAGGTCCGTGGGATCATCCAGCGCCAGGGTCAGCTCGTCGCGCACCTTGAATAGCGCCAATACGCCGTGGTGTTCGCAGAACTCCTTCGGCAAGGTCTGGACGACGGTCGGGTCGATCAAGCCTTCGCGGAGACGGAGCGCTGGAAAGCCGAGCTGTTCGGCGACGTGCGGCAGAAGGTCTTCTTCGTTCGCGACCCCCATCTCTAGCAGCGTTTCACCGAGTTTCATGCCCCGCTTCGATTGCCGCTCGAGCGCAGCGGCGAGGTCTTCCGGCGAAACGAGGTTCTCACCGAGCAGGCGCTGTCCGAGCATGCGCGGTGGGGCCCCGCCACCCGTGGACGGTTGTTTTTGTTCGTCGGTCTTGGCGTCCAAGAGGGTCATCGAGTGAAGCTCCTGACGGCCTCGTTGACCCCATCGAACGACTCGAAGAACCGATCAACTCCCGTCGCGAGAAAAATATCGCTGACCAGGGGAGACGCTCCGGCGAGCAGCACGGCGCCGTCACGGTCGTTGACCGCGTCGTACACGTCCAGCAGCGACTCGCATCCTGCGCTATCGACTAATGGGCACGCATTCAGGTCGACCACGAGCTGTGTTCGACCGACGCGTGGGATGGCGTCGGTCTGTTCCAGAAGTTCGCCGCCCTCCTCGCCATCGAGTGTTGACCCGACGCTCAGGATCGTCACGGCGCCTTGCAGGGATTGCGTGACCATGGGCTCATGCCGGCAGGGTGAGGGTGAAGGTGCTTCCCTGGCCGATCTCGCTGCTGACGATGATGTCGCCGTGGTGCAGGCGTGCGATCTCGCGCGCCAGAGAGAGCCCCAATCCGGTGCCGACCTCGTCGCGGATCTCGGGATTCTCGCTGCGGTAGAACTTCTCGAAGATCTTGTCGTGTTCGTCTTCGAGGATTCCCACGCCGGTGTCTCGCACCTCGACCCGCAGGGCGTCTTCTTCCCGCGAAGCGACAAACGAGACCTTGCCGCCATCGGGCGTGTACTTCGCCGCGTTGCCCAACAAGTTGAGAAGCACGCCGGCGATCTTGTCTTTGTCGATGCTCATCTCGCCCATCTTCTCGCCAAGCAGCACATCGAATTGGATCGACTTGCTGACCATCAGAGGACGGATCTTGTCGGCCGCCTCTTCGAGCAACCTGCCGATGGCGACGTTCTGTCGGTTGACCGACAACGAGCCGACCTCGATGCTGCTGATGCTCAGCAGGTCATCGACAAAGCGCGAGAGCCGAGTCGCCTCGGTGTTGATCGTGTTGCAGAATTCCTTCTGCTGCTCCTTATCGGCGATGTCGCAGGTGGCGAGCGTCTCCGCGTACGCCTTGATGTTAGCCAGCGGCGTGCGGAGCTCGTGGGTCGCGGTATCGATGAACTGGTCGCGCGACGCCTCGGTGAGCTTCTGCTGGGTGACGTCTCGCACCGACCAGACGTGTCCTTCTTGGCCCTCGCCGCGCAAGGGACAACGCGCCACGCGGAGCGTCACCTGCTTCCCATCGGAGTCGACGGGGAATTCTTCGACCACGGCGGTGCGGTTCTGGTTAGTGGTGAACCTCGACGCCTTGGATGGGTCAAGCGTCGAGAGCGTCTCGTACCAGGCGCTGCCTTCCAGTGATTCGCCGCCGACCAAGAGCGCTTCGATCGCTCGGTTCGCAAACTCAACACGGCCCTCGGCGTCGGTCACCGCGACCCCGTCGCCCAGGCTGTTGAGCGCCACCGCGGACGAGTCGTCGTTGATCGCCTGAGGCACGGAGGAGTGTGATTCGGACGCCAGTGTGTCGCAGCGCTGCTCTAAACGATGGACATGCTCGACTAGTCGGTTCCACCCGATCGCCGCCAAACCTTGCGGTTCGATCATCGAAGGGGTCGGCGCCGCGCCGTGGGCGAGTCGGGCAAACGTACCAGCTTGCGCTTCGATGCTCGCGGCCGAGGTGGTCATGCGGTAGAGCACGAAGCCGCCGACCGCGACACAGATGCATGGGGCAAGGATCGCTAAATAGCCGTAGCGGCCGAGTTCGCCGAGCAGGCGTGTCCAACCCGGCTCAACGAATGCCAATTGAAGCGAACCAAACCATTGGTCGTCGACACGTAGCGGTGTGTGGAATTCGCGTACGAGCTGGCCTTGATTGTCGGTGTATCGAAGGCCTTGCACGGAGCCCCAGTGCAGCTCGGTCCCTTCGTGATTGATGGAAGGCCGGCCGATCAACGCGCCACTAGTGTGGTACTCGTAGACCCCTTCGGGGCTCACCACGGCGCCATGCATGAATCGCACCTCAGAGCGCGCCTGAGCAATGAGACCTGCGACGCCGCGTCCCTGGTTCTGCACATAGTCGAGCTGGATCGCCGCGGCGAGCCGTCCGATCTTGCTGAGCGCTCCCTCAGTCGCTTGGCTCCGCAATACCGCCTTTGTGGTCAGAACGCCCCCGACGCCTAACAAGACGACTGCCATGAGGCAGAACAACGCGTAAAACGCGAGCACCCTCCGTGGCAGTCCGAGCTGATTGGTCGAGCGTGGCATCGGATTGTGGAGGGCGGTTGGCGAGCCGGGCCTCGATCTCTCAAACCGTCTCCGACATCAAGTTCTTCGCAACGCTGGTGAGCTCGGTCGGACTGAAGGGTTTGATGATGATCTCAGAGATCCCGTGGGTCTGTTTGATCCGCTCCGTATCGAGCTCCATCCCTTTGGCGGTGAGCAGCACGACGGGCGTGTTTTGGTGCTTTTCTTGCTGACGCAGGTTGGCGCAGAGCTCCAGGCCGCTCATC